>DATHLY010000122.1:0-8050 GCA_035487655.1 Rhizomicrobium sp.
CCTGCGCTACCTGCGATGGCTTTTTCTTCCGCGGCAAGAAGGTCGCGGTGGTGGGCGGCGGCAATACCGCCGTGGAGGAAGCTCTCTTCCTGACCAACTTCGCCGATCAGGTAACCCTGGTGCATCGCCGCGACTTTCTACGCGCCGACAAGACCAACCAGGCGCGCCTGGCGGCCAACAAAAAGATCAATGTGCTGTACGACACCCAGGTGGTGGAAGTGCTGGGCACCAGCCAACTCCAAGGAGGCAATAAGGGCGTTACCGGAGTCCGGCTGCGCAACACCGTCACCGCCTCTGAACACGAACAGGCAGTGGATGGATTGTTCGTTGCCATTGGCCACTCGCCTGCGACTGGCCTCTTTCACGGTCAGCTCGAAATGGACGAAGCCGGCTATATCAAGACCGCGCCCGACTCCACCCACACTTCGGTGGCGGGCGTGTTCGCGGCCGGCGATGTCAAGGACAAGGTCTTTCGTCAGGCGGTGACCGCCGCGGGAATGGGCTGCATGGCGGCGTTGGAAGCCGAGCGCTTTCTGGCCGGTGCGCACACAGGGGATTTGTCGCTGAGCGCCTGATGGGGCGCGATGCTTTGATGGGTCCGGCAATGCGACCCAAGGGGGATGTCATGGATTGGGACAAGCTTCGCATCTTTCACGCGGTCGCCTCCGCGGGCAGCTTTACCCATGCTGGCCAGAGCCTGGGCCTTTCGCAATCCGCCGTCAGCCGCCAGATCAGCGCCCTGGAAGAGGAAATCTCCACACCCTTGTTCCAGCGCCATGCCCGCGGCCTCACCCTGACCGACGAAGGCGAGCTCCTTTTCACCGCAGTCACCGATGTGCTCGGCCGGCTGGCGGCGGCGGAGGAAGCGCTGAAGAACGTCCATGACTCTCCGCGCGGAGCGCTGAAGATCACCGCCAGCCACGGCATCGGTGCTTACTGGCTTTTGCCCCGCTTGGGCGAGTTCCTGGCGCAATATCCGGACGTGGAAGTCCATCTGGTGATGGATGACCGGGAGTTGGACCTGGCTCAACGCGAAGCGGACCTGGCGCTGCGCATGCGCGCGCCGGTACAGGCCGACCTGATCCAGCGCAAGCTGTTCACCGCCCATTACCACATGTACGCGGCCAAGAGTTACCTGAAGAATCACGGCACGCCCAAGTCGCTGGAAGAGATTCCCGACCACAACATCATCGTCTATGGCGAGACCGCGGCGCCGGAGATCCGCGACATCAACTGGCTGCTGGAACTGTACAAGAAGAACGCCAAGCCCGAGAGCAAAGGCCACGTTATCCGCATCAACAACATCACCGGCATCCTGCAGGCGGTGGAAGCGGGCCTCGGCATCGGCGTGGTGCCCGACTATGTCGCCGCCCAGCATCCGGCCTTGGAACGGGTTCTGCCGGACGTGGCGCCCTTGGGCTATGACGTGCATCTAGTCTATGCCGATGCCTTGCGCCAATCCAAGCGGGTCGCGGCCTTCCGCGATTTCGCCGTCAAAAGTTCGAAGGACTGGCAGTATTGAGTGTTCTGCTTCCCAGGGGCGGGCTCGCATCGAGATGGTGACGGCGATATACAACGGGACGGTCTTACACCCTGAGGCTGACCTGCATGTCCCGTGACAAGTTCCAAAAAATTCTGGTCGCCCAGGGCGGCGGCCCCACCGCCGTGATCAATCAATCGCTGGCGGGCATTGTGTTGGCGGCCCGCAAGGTTGCGGACATAGGCTCCGTCTATGGCGCCTTTCACGGCGTTCGCGGCATCGTCAACCAGGACTTCGTCGATCTCGGCAAGGAGACGGAACAGAATCTGCTGGAGGTCGCGGAAACGCCGTCGGCGGCACTGGGTTCGACCCGGGACAAACCCGATCTCGCCTATTGCCAGGAGATATTCCGCGTGGTGCGGTCGCATGGCATCGGCGCCTTCTTCTATATCGGAGGCAATGACAGCG
This sequence comes from Rhizomicrobium sp., assembly GCA_035487655.1. Taxonomy (GTDB): domain Bacteria; phylum Pseudomonadota; class Alphaproteobacteria; order Micropepsales; family Micropepsaceae; genus Rhizomicrobium. The sequence goes on from DATHLY010000122.1 coordinate 1,949, forward strand.
CCGATACGGTGCGCATCGTCTCGGAGGCCGCACGCGCTGCAAACTATCCGCTGCGCTGCATCCATATCCCAAAGACCATCGACAATGACCTGATGGTCAACGACCACACGCCGGGCTTTCCCTCGGCGGCGCGCTTTGTCGCCCAGGCTTTCATGGGCGCGGACTTGGACAACTGGTCACTTCCCGGCGTGTATATCGGCGTGGTGATGGGCCGCCATGCCGGCTTCCTGACCGCGGCTGCGGCTTTGGGCAGGACGCAAGCCGACAGCGGCCCGCACCTGATCTATTTGCCGGAGCGGCCTTTCCATCTCGAATCTTTCTTCCATGACGTGAAGACCAACATGGAGCGGCACGGCCGTTGTGTGGTGGCGGTTTCCGAAGGCGTTGCCGACGCCAAGGGCGTGCCCATCGCCACCACGCTGGCGGCGCATGTCCAGAAGGACGCCCATGGCAATGTCGAATTGGGCGGCGGCGCGCTGGCCGACTATCTGGTTAAGGCGATCAAGGACACACTCGGTCTCAAGCGGGTTCGCGGCGATACTTTCGGCTATCTGCAGCGCAGCTTTGCCGGTTGCGTTTCGGATGTCGATCAGCGCGAGGCGCGCGCGGCCGGCGAACAGGCCGTGCAATTTGCCGTGGCCGAAGATCGCGACGGCTCGGTGACCATCCATCGGGCCGCCACGTCCGACTATTCCGTGACTTACGAATTCACCGCTTTGGAGAAGCTGGCGGGCAAGACGCGGCACATGCCCGATGCGTTCATTGCCGGGACAGGTACGGACGTGACGGACGCGTTTCGCGCCTATCTGGCTCCGTTGCTGGGTTCGGGCCTGCCGAAAATCCGGCGCCTGCAGCGCCACCCGGTTGCGGCGATAGGGACCGCTGCCCGCTGACGGCGCGCGGCCGCGCGGTGTAAGGTGAGGCGGTTCGGCAATCGGGGGCATCCATGACATTACGCAAGACCATGCTGGTTCTGGGATTATGCGCCAGCCTGCTATGCGCCGGCCATGCCCGGGCGCAAACGCCGCCGCCCTATCCCGTGGTTCACGGCAAATACTACAAGTTCGAGAAAATCGCCGACGGGATCTATTACGCCACTGCCGAATATAACGGTACCGCCTTTCCTTTCGGCAGCAATCCCTTCTTCGGCGCCAACCTGGTGGTGATCGTCAACGACAATGACGTCGTCCTGGTCGACAGCGGCACCACACCCCGCTCCGCCCATGCCCTGATCGCGGACGTGAAGCGGCTGACGAACAAGCCCATCCGCACGGTCGTCAACACCCACTGGCATTACGACCATACCGACGACAATTCGGTCTTTGGCCCCGAGGTCCAGATCATCGCAACCGATTATGTCCGCCAGCAGCTTGCAACATTCGACGTCCTCCATAACGAACCCTTCCGCACTTCGACGATTACAGCCGGGCCGGCGCTGATCGCCGGCTTCCAAAAGCAGATCGCCGCGGAGAAGGACCCTCAGCAGAGAGCCGCACTGCAGAAGAAACTGGCGGATACCGAGGCCGCCCTGAAGGAATTCGAGCACGACAAGACCGAGATCAAGCCCACGCCGCCAAACGTGACCTATACCAACAAGCTGGTTCTCCATCGGGGCAGCCGGGAAATCGATCTTCTGTTTCTCGGCCGCGGCCACACTGCCGGCGACACCGTGGTCTTCCTGCCCAAGGAACATATCGTCTGCACCGGCGATTTGATGGAAAGCCGCATTGCCTATATGGGCAGCGCCTATTTCGATGAATGGCTGACGACCCTGGACGCCCTCAAGCGATTGGACTTCACCGTCGATCTGCCTGGCCATGGCGCGCCCTTCACGGACAAGGGACTGATCACCGAATTCCAATCCTACCTCCGCGACTTGCTCGCGCAGACAAAGAAGCTGCGCGCCCAAGGCGTGTCCGCCGATGACGCCGCCAGGCAGGTCGATCTGACCGCGCATGCCAAGGCGTTTCCGGACATCCAAGGCCCTGGCGCGGAAGTCCGCGGAGTCCGCCGGGTTTATGCGTGGATGGACGAACAGAAGCGGAAGTAATCGCGGCGAAATGAAAACTCTGTCAGCTGCGGCATGGCGCAATTTCGCCATAGTCGAAGGTGGAATTCTTATGGATTGGCTGTATTGCGCTCTTCGCGCGGCTCTTGAATCCCCGATAGGCGATATTATCTCTCACCTGACCGCCTCCTCTCCCCCCGGACGGCGGTTTGACTTCGCTCTCTCCCCCTTGAGCGAGGTTTCCTCGGCGGGCGGCGCGCTTTAACAGGCTGCACCGCCCGCCATTTTTGTCCTTGTCGCGTGGCCGTCGCGGAACGAGCGCGAAACACGATTGGCCGGAGTGGTCATTAGCTCGGCCACGCTCCGGGCTGGCGGCGCTTCTGCGCCGCCAGCCCTTCCCTTCGACTACGCCGCCTTGCGTTCGGCCACGATCGTATCGGCCAGCTTGCCGCTCAATTCCGCCAGCCGGTCGAATTCCATCTCATAGGTTCCTACGCCCTGGGTGAGGGAGCGCAGGTCCACAATTAGGTCGGACACCTCCGCCAGCGGCATTTCGCAGCGCACCGTGTCCCAACCGCGCCAGCCGGGGCGCGCATCGTACCCCATGGGTGTGCCCCGCCTTCCGCTGACCAGGCCGTTGACCTTGGCGGTGGCATCCGACGGCACATGCACTTGCACGCGCACAATCGGTTCCAGCAGCACGGGCGCGCAGCCCGGCATGCCTTCATTCATCGCCAGCCGCCCCGCCGTCTGGAAGGCCGCATCGGAAGAATCCACCGTGTGATAGGAGCCGTCCACCAGGGCCACGCTGACGTCCACCACCGGAAAGCCCAGCGGCCCTTCCTTCATATACTCCATGATCCCCTTCTCCACCGAGCCGATCCATTGCTTGGGCACCACTCCGCCCTTGATGCGGTCGTAGAAAGTGAAGCCGGCGCCGCGTCCGGCGGGCGCGATCTCCAGCAACACATCGCCGAACTGGCCATGGCCGCCGGTCTGGCGCTTGTGGCGCCCGCGCGCCGAGGCCGGCTTGCGGATGGTTTCGCGATAAGGCACCCGGGCGCTGCGGGTTGCCAGCGCCAGCCCATAGCGGCTCTGCAATTTCTCCACCGCGACTTTGAGATGGACCTCGCCCTGCCCCGCCAGGATCAGGTCATGAGTTTCCGGATTCTGCTCAAAGATCAGAGAAGGGTCTTCCTCGCACAGCTTGGCGATTGCCGAACTGAGTTTGACCTCATCCTTGCGGTCCTGGGCCGCCACCGCCAGGCGATAGACCGGCGTCAACCGCTCCAGCGCCATCCGTCTGCCGCCGGATTTGGCGGTAGACAATGTCTCGCCGGTGACGAATGATTCAAGCCTCGCCAGCGCCACCGTGTCGCCGGCCAGTGCCGCATTGCGCTTGATCTGCTTGTCGCCGGCAAGCGCGAAGATGCCGCCGATGCGGGCTTCCCGCCCGCCCTCGCCATGCAGCACCGCGCCATCTTTGAGATGGCCGCGCAACACCCGCACCAAGCTGAGCTTGCCGCCATGGCCGCTATGGATGGTCTTGAGGATCTGGACCTCGGTATCACCGCCCGCAGGCAGATCCGCGCGCTGCGCGGCGTGCGCCACTTCCGGCACGTCATGGCGCAGCGCCTTCAACAACCGGCGCACGCCATTGTCGCCTTCCGCCGAGCCGATCAATACCGGGACCACCAATCCTTCCGCCAGTTCGCGCTTCAATTCGCCGAACACTTCCTCGCGCGGCGGCTCGACATCGCCCAGCAATTCCTCCATCAGATGCTCGTCATAATCAGCCAGCTTCTCCAGCATCTGGAAGCGGGCTTCCTTTTCGCGCGAATAATCGGCGATGTCGGTCACTTCGCTGGCGCCATGCGGGCGATAGTGGTAGGCGCGCTCGAGGGCCAAATCGACAAACCCGGTGGCGACGCCGTGCTCCCAGATGGGAATCTGGCGCAACAAGAGCGGCTTGTCGCTGGCTTCCTGCAGCCCCGCCATCAACGTGCGCAAGGAGCCGCGCGCCTTGTCGAATTTGTTGACGAATAGCAAATGCGGAACATGGGCGTCTGCCAACCGCTTGAGACAGGGCTGCAACATCGTCGCCTTGGCGGCGTCCGGTTCGCACACCACGATTGCCGCATCGATTCCGGGCAGCATGTTCAGCGTGTCGCCGAGGAATTCGATGGAACCGGGGCAGTCCAGGAAGGTGAATTCTTCGCCCAGATATTGGGTGGTCAGCACATTCATATCCACGCTCATCACCCGGGCACGCGATTCCGGACCGCTATCGCCCAGGCAGGTACCCGTCGCGACGGCGCCTTTGCGCTGCACGGCGCCGGTGATGACGGCGATGCTTTCCAATAGGGTTGTTTTGCCGCCGCCATGCGGGCCGACCAACGCGATGGCGCGCGGCGACGCTTTTATTTTGGTGGATTGTTCCTTCGTGCTTTCCTGGGACATGCGCGCCTCCGCTCTCAAAAACCAATGGCTTCGGGCGTGTCCGCGGGGACCTAACGCCCCTTCCAGATGGGGAATGCTCGCGCCGTTGCGGGGCCAATGCAAGGCCCTGCACCCCGCTTGACACAGAAATTGTCCCCGAAATCCGCGCAAGGGTGGAGCGCGGACCGACTAGGACAAATAAACCATCTAAGTCTTTGGCACTTGCGGCACCGAGGGTCCCGAAGAGGCAGCCGGTGCATTGCCTCCATCGATTCGGGCCATGTTGAGGGCAAAAGCGGCGGCGCCTGGGTTCATCGCATCCACCATGCTTGACGGCATCAGGATGGTGGCGCCGCGTTCCTTGGTGGTCTCATAGATGATGTTCATGGCGCGCAACTGCAGTGCTTCGGGATTCTGGGCGTAGAGTTTAGCGGCGTTTACGAATCTCTGCGCCACCTCCTCTTCCGCCGAACCCAGGATGACGCGCGCCTGTTTTTCGCGCTCGGCCTGGGCCTGGCGGCTCATGGCATCCTGTAGATTGTCGGGAATTGCGACGTCGCGGATTTCCACCGAATTGACGGTGACGCCCCATTCCGCCGTCTTGGAGCCGATTACGTCCTTGAGGGTGGCGTCGGCCTGCTTGCGTTCCGACAAAAGCTCGGACAGCAGCGAAGAGCCGATCATCTCACGCAAGCTCGTCTGAGCGACGCGCTGCACCGCGCTGCTGTAATCGGCGATCTCCAGCGCGGCGCGTTCGGCGTCATGCACCATCCAGAACACGATGGCGTCGACATTCACCGGCACGGTGTCCTTGGTCAGCGCCTGTTCGGCATTGACCTCCGTGGTGCGGATACGCTGGTCAATCCAGGTCGCAACCGCATCGAAGATCGGTACCAGGATGAACAGGCCCGGACCTTTCACGGCATGCAGCTTGCCAAGCCTGAGGATCACCGCGCGCTCCCATTGCTGCGCCATCTTGATGGAGTAGCCCAGGAAGACGCCGATCAAACCGAGTATGATTGTGATGATGATGGGCATGTCGGCAAGCCGCGCCAGCACCGCCCCGCCAATGAAGACGATGAAGACCAATGCGCTGATGGGATTCATGTGAACCTCCGTTTGGGAACTTGTTGTCGATGTGTTGGATGAGCGGATGCGGACGCCAAGCGTTTCGATCGTCGCCGCACGGCCAAGGGCTTGCGGCGGACGGCCCCAGGCGCCGGGACGCAAATTGTCCATGGCATTGTCCTGCTTTTGGGCCTGCCGGCGCAGGACTTTCGTCAACTGTATCCAGAAAGCGACCATCGTGAGGATGACAACCGCGATAAAAAAACGGTTCATCGGCTGCGCTCCGCCAAGCGGCCCAAAGCCTCAGCCAGTTCGTCCAAAGCGATGCCCTGGCTCTTGGCCTGGGCGGCGATACGCGCGGCGAAATCTTGCACTTGCTTTTTGGTGTTGCGGGACGGCGGCACTGTGTCCGTCACAAATGAGCCCACGCCGCGCTGCTTGGAGAGAACGCCATCGCGCTCCAGCTCGGCATAGGCACGCTGCACGGTGTTGAGATCGATCTTCAACGCCACCGCCACCTGGCGCATGGTGGGCATCTGCGTTCCCGGCTTCAACGTTCCACGTCCGATCAGGGCCAGGATCTGGTC
>DATHLY010000123.1:0-2300 GCA_035487655.1 Rhizomicrobium sp.
TAAAGGGCTTCGGCCTGCACCAGGTTTCCCTGCTGGTGGAAGGCGACGGCCTGCTCGGCCATGGCTTTCAGATCCAGAACTTCCATGTCCTTCTTTCTTTTCGCGTTCGCCGGATCAGTTTGCCGGAGCCGCAGCCTGGGCCACGGCCAGCGCGGTCATGTTGACAATACCGCGCGCCGTCACCGATGGCACCATCACATGCACGGGCTTGGACACCCCCAGCAGCAGCGGTCCCACCAGCAGCGCTTCGGTCGCCGCGGACAACAGGGTCAATGCGATATTGGCGGCATCCAGTGTCGGCATCACCAGAAGATTGGCTGAGCCGGTGAGCGGGCTGTTGGACACGACGCGCGAACGCAGGGATTCGCTCAATGCCGCGTCGGCATGCATCTCGCCGTCGATTTCGAAATCCGGCTTTCCGGCCCGAAGCAGAGAAAGCGCCTTGCGCATCTTGACGGCGCTGGGCGACCCCGAAGTGCCGAAGCTGGAATGGGAAAGAAGCGCGGCCTTGGGCGCCAGTCCGAAGCGGCGCACGCTTTTGGCGGCCAGCAATGTCATCTCCGCGATCTGCTCGGCGGTTGGGTCGACATTGACATGGGTGTCGCAGAAGAACAGCGCGCCATTGGGCAGGATCAGCGCCGACAGCGAATAAAGGCGGGTAACGCCCGCCTGGCGCGGAATGATGGGCAGAATATTGGTGAGCTGGCGCGTCCAATCGCCCAGCCCACCGCACAAGGCGGCATCGACTTCGCCCGCATCCAGCAGCATGGCGGCGGCGATGCCATGGCGGGTGGCCAGCCAGCGCGCCGCCGACTCCGGCTGCACGCCTTTGCGTTCGACCAGACGCTGGTAGCGCTCGGTCAGGGGCGCAAAGACGTCCCGATCGCTTACGGGATCGAGGATGCGTGCCTGCTTGTTGAAGTCCAGCCTAAGGCCGAGCTGTTTGGTCTTTTCCAGGATGACGTCGCGGCGGCCGATCAAGGTGGGATGGGCAAGCCCTTCGTCCACCACCGTCTGCACGGCGCGAAGCACCCGCTCTTCCTCGCCCTCGGCATAGACGACGCGATGCGGATTTTGCCGCGCAACGTCGAACACTGGGCGCATCAGCTGGCCGGAGCGATAGACGAATTTCTCCAATTCGTTTTCATAAGCCTCGAAGTCCATGATCGGCCGGCGCGCCACGCCCGATTCCATGGCGGCACGGGCCACGGCGGGGGCGATATGCAGGATCAGCCGCGGATCGAAGGGCTTGGGGATGATGGAATCGGGGCCAAAGCCGCTGAGCGATCCGCCATAGGCATTAGCCACCACATCGCTGGCCTCGACGCGGGCTAAGGCCGCGATCGCTTCCACCGCCGCCACCTTCATGGGTTCGTTGATGGTGGTGGCGTCCACATCCAGCGCGCCCCGGAAGACAAAAGGGAAGCACAGGACGTTGTTGACCTGATTGACATAGTCCGAGCGTCCCGTGGCGATGATGGCATCGGGCCGCGCCTTCTTGGCGACTTCCGGCAGGATTTCGGGATCGGGATTGGCCAGGGCCAGGATCAGCGGCTTGGCCGCCATCTGGGGCAGCCATTCGGGCTTGAGCACATTGGGGGCGGACAGGCCCAGGAAGACATCGGCGCCCACCAGCACCTCGCCAAGTGTGCGGGCGTCGGTCTTTCGGGCATAGCGCGCCATGTTGGGCGCCATGTCGTCGCCGCGGTCCTTGTGCACCACGCCCTTGATGTCGGTGAGGGTGATGTTGTCCACCGGCAGGCCCATCGCCACCAACAGGTCCACGCAGGCAAGCGCCGCGGCACCGGCGCCGCTGGTCACCAGCTTGACGTCCGACAGGGTCTTGCCCTGCAGCACCAGGCCGTTGCGGATGGCAGCGGCGCAGACAATGGCCGTGCCATGCTGGTCGTCATGGAAGACCGGAATCTGCATGCGCTCGCGCAGCTTCTTCTCGATGACGAAGCATTCCGGCGCCTTGATGTCTTCCAGATTGATGCCGCCGAAAGTGGGCTCCAGCGCCGCCACGACCTCGACAAAGCGGTCGATGTCGGTCTCCGCCACTTCCAGGTCGAACACATCGATGCCGGCGAATTTCTTGAAGAGGACAGCCTTGCCTTCCATCACCGGCTTGGAGGCCAAGGCCCCGATATTGCCCAGGCCGAGAACGGCGGTACCGTTGCTGATCACCGCCACCAGGTTGCCGCGGGCGGTGTATTCGCGCGCCAGCGACGGGTCGGCGGCAATGGCCTCGCAAGGCGCCGCCACCCCCGGGGAATAGGCCAGGGCCAGGTCGCGCTGGT
>DATHLY010000124.1:0-13331 GCA_035487655.1 Rhizomicrobium sp.
GCCAGGAAGGCGACCTCGGAGATGGTCAATTCGTCCAGCGACTTGCCGAAATAGTTCAGCGCCGCGGCGCCGACGCCGTAGCTGTTCTGGCCCAAATTGATCTCATTGAGATAAAGCTCGAGAATTTTCTCCTTGGGATAGGTGGCATCGATGCGGATCGCCAGGATCGCCTCGCGAACCTTGCGCGCCATCTTCAGTTCGGAGTTCAGCAGGAATCCACGCGCCACCTGCTGGGTGATGGTGGAGGCACCCTGGGGGCGGCGGCCTTCCAGCACCAGGCCCACGTCCTTGATCGCGGCGCGCAGGATTCCCGACGGATCGATGCCGGGATGATTGTAGAAGTTGCGGTCCTCGGCGGAGGTGAAGGCCTCCTTCACCAGCTTGGGAACGAAGGCGGCCGGCACGAAAATGCGGCGTTCATGGGCGAACTCGCCCAGCACGGTTCCATTGCCGGCGTAAACCCGGGTGGTGATGGGAGGCTCGTAGTCCTTCAGCGTCTCCACGCTGGGCAAATCGCGCGTAAGCGTGATCAGCCAGAATGCGGCGATGCCAATCGCCGCCACCGCCAGCGCCGCGGCCGCCAGACCTAACCATCGCAAAATTCGGGAAATGTAATTCTGCATGAGAACCGTGATTTTAGAGGCCCCGCGCCGGGGTTGCCAGCCCTGGTTTTTCCCGAATTTCAAGGATCATCGCAATGCCTGCGGAGCTAAGGAACCCGGCGCAAACTGGGCATCCACCGCGTCGGCGATGGCCTGGGCCACCCTGGCGCGCCACGAATCGCTGTTCATCTGGGCGGCATCGCCGCTATTGGACAGATAGCCCAGCTCTATCAGCACGGCGGGGACATCGGGAGCGACCAGCACCGCCAGCGAGGCTGAACGATGGGGGCTGCGCGCCAGGAGATCGGTCACCTGGCCGACGGATTTTAGCGCATTGGTGGCGAATTCCGATGATTTGTTGCGGGTATCGCGCTGCGCCAGGTTGATCAGAATCGGCGCCACGGGATTGTTTTCCCCCGACAAGTCCACGCCGGCGATAATATCGGATTGATTTTCGCGCTTGGCCAGTCCCGCCGCCTCGCGGTCCGAACGGCCGTCATTCAGGGTATAGACAGAGGTTCCGGCAATCGTGGCATCGGGATTGGAATCGGCATGCAGGGCGATAAAGAGATCCGCCCGGTTGCCACGGGCAATGGCGACACGCTGGCGCAAGGGGATGAAGGAGTCGTTGTCGCGAGTCATGACCACGCCGTAACCGCGGCTGCGCAACAGCCGCGCCAGCTTGAGGGATTCCGCCAGCGCCAGGTCCTTTTCCATCAGTCCATTGACGCCGATAGTGCCCGAATCCAGGCCGCCATGACCGGGATCCAGCACGATCACTTTTTTGCCGCCGGCCGTAGGGGCCTGCTGGGCGGCGATCATCGCCGCGAGTTTTTCGGCATCGCTTTCGCGCTTTTTCAGATCGGCCGGCCAGCCCGCCAAGGCGTCGAATTTGGGGCGCGTGGTGGGAAACAGATCGATCACCACCCGATAGCCGAAGCCGGAAGACGGCGGCAGCACCAGTGTGTCGGACACGCTGACCGGCTGATTGAGGTCGATCACCATGCGCGAATTGCCCGTACGGAATTGACCGTAGCGATAGGATTTGACCGCGCCAAAGCCCGAAGGCCGGGGCGGCGCCCCCAGCCGGAAGGACACTTCCGGCATGTCGATCACCACGCGGTCGGGATTGGCCAGCGAAAAGGCGCGCAAATTCACCGGATCGGACAGTTCGATCACCAGCCGGGTACGATCTTGATGCTCGCCGATGCGCGCACTCATCACGATCGGCAATGGCCCCTGCGGCTTGGTCCCCACGCTGGGCCCGGCACCGGGCAATGGGACCGGCTTGGGCGGCGCCACGGGAAGATTCTTGGCAGGCTCCTCCTGGGCGTGCATGAGCCGGCCGATGGCATCGTCGGCGCCGTCAGCCTTCAGGGCCGCCGCCGCGGAAAGCACGGCAACAATCAAAGGCACCGCAAGAACGCGCCCAAAAACCAAAACAGGCCGGCTCCGAATCAGGTCCCTGTAGAATAGCATGCTCATTTGTTTCACTGTTTTGCTTTTGCTACTGTTCCCCCGAGCCACGGGGCGTCCGATGTTTCTGGAAATAAAAGACTTTCTGAAGGCCGAAGAAGTAGCGCGGCTGCGCGAACTCAGCCAAAAGGTCCAATTCGTGGACGGGCGGATTTCCAATCCCCACAACAAGGCCAAGAACAACCTCCAGGCCAACGAAACCGATCCCCATTATGCGGAGTCCTCGCACATCGTGGCGGCGGCCTTTGCACGTTCCGCGCCCTTTCGGGATTTTGCCCTTCCCCGCCATGTCGCGCCGCCGCTCCTGGCCCGTTACGAAGTGGGAATGACCTATGGCGTTCACGCCGACGTCTCGCATATGCGTTTCGCCAATGAGGTCCACCGTTCCGACCTGTCGGCGACAGTATGGTTGAACGACCGGGCCAGCTATGATGGCGGCGAATTGGTGATCTATCTCGGCAGCAAGCCGTTGGTAATCAAGGGTGAGACAGGCAGCCTCATCGTCTATCCCTCCACCCAACTGCATGAAGTCACGCCCGTGCGCCGCGGGCAGCGGCTGGTCTCCATCACCTTCATCGAGAGCCTGATCCCGGACGAATTCCTGCGCACCCAGCTTTACGAACTGAACGAGGTCGCGGCCCTGGAAGGGCTGAAGATGGACTGGGCCAACCGGGTTCGGCTGGAGGCCGTGCGCAACAATCTGTTGCGGCTGTGGTCGCGGTGATAACGTAAGAACTTGATTTTGCTGAAGAAAATTGATGACGTGGCGCGTTCTTCCGGAATGTGCCCATTAAATGCTTGTTGAAACCTTGGGCGCACCCTACAAAAACCGTGTTCGGCAAGGCCTTTGCGATTCCCGCAGGACCCGCCGCCGCCCTGATCCGGCCCGACCGCGCTCGAGACAAACGCGGGCCCCAACGGCCCATCAGGTAACTCCTTTGGCCCTCCAGGGCCCAGACGTAGCAATGACTTTCAATTTTGCGCATCCGTTCGACGCTGTCCCAGCCCAAGACCGTTTAAGTCTTGCGGCCGTTTCGACGGACGGATTCGCGCGCCTGGCTTCCATCAACAATTCGCGCCGCCTCAATACGCCCGCCGCCCATCATGTCGGTGGCCGCTTCTGCGCGCGCGCCGGAGATTTCCATGACAAAACGCATGCTTATCGACGCCAGCCACCCGGAAGAGACACGGGTGGTCGTTCTCGACGGTTCCAAGGTCGAGGAATTTGATTTCGAATCCGCTTCCAAGCGGCCGCTCAAGGGGAACATCTATCTTGCCAAGGTGACGCGGGTCGAACCGTCCCTGCAGGCCGCCTTTGTGGAATATGGCGGCAACCGCCAGGGTTTCCTGGCCTTTGCCGAAATCCATCCGGATTATTATCAGATCCCCATGGCCGATCGGCAGGCGCTGCTCGCCGAGCAGGAGGCCGAGGCTCGCCGCCGCCAGGAAGACGATATCGAAAGCTTCGAGATCACCGGCACGCCGTCCGAGGACGCGGAACTCGAGGAAGAGGTCGAAGAGGAAACCGATACCGGCGAGGAACAGGCCGAGATGGCGCCCCTGGTGCCGCTGGATGCCGCCCCCGAAAGCGATGAGCCCGTCGAATCTTTGTCCGAGGAAGATGATCTCGATCAGGACGAGGTGTTCGTCCATCAGGGTGGCGTCCCAATCGATAACGATCACGGCGAAACGGATCACGCCGAGCATGGGCACGACCATGAGGACGAGCTCGGCAAGCCGGAGGCCGCTCGGGAAGCCATGGCCGATTATCACGGCGATTCCGATGTGGCTGCCGCCGAAGCGGCGGAGGAAAATGAAGGCGAGATAGAGCCGGTGTCGGCGGCTGTTTCCGATGAAACGGCGGGTCCGGCTGCGGACGCGCCGCAAGACGGAAGCGCGCAAGGCGTTGCCGAACCGGCCCAAGCGGAAGGCGAAGCCACGCCTGAAGCCCAGGCGCTGCAAGCCCAGCGCCCCTCTCAGAAATGGGTGCGCCGCAAGCATTACAAAATCCAGGAAGTCATCAAGCGCCGCCAGATCATCTTGGTGCAAGTGGTCAAGGAGGAACGCGGCAACAAAGGCGCGGCGCTCACCACCTACTTGTCATTGGCGGGGCGCTATTGCGTCTTGATGCCCAATACCCCGCGCGGCGGCGGCATTTCGCGTAAGATCACCAATGCCGCCGACCGCAAGCGCCTGAAATCCGCCGCGCAAGGCTTGGACCTGCCCGATGGCATGGGCCTGATCATCCGCACTGCCGGCGAGAACCGCACCAAGCTGGAGATACGGCGCGACTATGACTATCTGCTGAGATTGTGGGACACGATCCGGGAAAATACGCTCTCTTCCAACGCGCCGGCCTGCGTCTATGAGGAAGGTGACTTGGTCAAGCGCGTGATCCGCGACCTCTACACCAAGGACGTGCAGGACATTGTGGTGGAAGGCGAACAGGGCTTCCGCAACGCCAAGGACTTCATGCGCATGCTGATGCCCGGTCATGCCAAGCATGTCCATCACTACAAGGATAGCGTGCCCTTGTTTCAGCGCATGCATATCGAGGCCCAGCTGGACTCGATGTTCTCGCCCACCGTTACCCTCAAATCGGGCGGCTATATTGTCATCAACCAAACCGAGGCGCTGGTCTCGATCGACGTCAATTCCGGGCGCGCGACCCGCGAACATTCCATCGAGGAGACCGCCCGCAAGACCAACCTGGAGGCGGCGAGCGAAATCGCCCGCCAGCTTCGCCTGCGCGACCTGGCGGGTCTGATCGTTATCGACTTTATCGACATGGAAGAAGGCCGCAATGACCGCGAAGTCGAGAAGCGGTTGCGCGATGCCGTCAAGAACGACCGCGCCCGGGTGCAGATCGGCAAGATTTCCCAATTCGGTCTTTTGGAGATGTCGCGTCAGCGCCTGCGCGCCGGCGTTATCGCCGGCTCCACCGTCACCTGCCCTTATTGCGCGGGCGTGGGCCTGGTGCGCTCCACCGAGTCCACCGCTTTGCGCGTGCTGCGCGGGCTGGAGGAGGAAGGCGAAAAGAACCGCGCCGCCGCCGTAACCGTGAAGATCGCCAATGAAGTGGCGATTTACATCCTCAATCAAAAGCGCCGCGAGCTGTCGCGCATCGAGACCGAGCACGGCATGCAAATTTCCTTCGAGCCGAAGGAAGGCCTGGCTGCCGGCACCTTCGAGCTGGAGCGCACCAAGAGCCGCGATCCGGGTGATCGGCCGCGGCCCTCCGCCGTCGGTATCGAGGCGGGCTTTGTCCCTTCCGAGGAGCCCGAGCCCGACTATCCGGACGAAATCGACGAGGAAGAGATTGAAGCAGCCGAAGAGGAAAAGGAAGAAGGCGCAGAGGCCGCGGAAGCGCAATCCTTCGGTCGTCCCGACGTCTCGCGCGAAGGCCGTGAAGGCGGCCGCCGCCGCAGGCGGCGGGGCGGGCGCGGCCGCAACCGCGATCGTGATCACGGTGAACGTCCCGCGCCGCAGGTTTCAGCCCAGCCGGCAGAAGCCGCAAATGACGAAGGCGCGGATGGCGAAGAGGCGGCGACGCCGCAACAGCAAGGCGAACAAAATGGCCATGCGCCGCCTTTGGGCGAAAATGGCGAACAGCGCCGCCGCCGCCGCCGCCGCCGCGGCCGCCGTGGGGGACGTGATCGCGACGAGCGGCCGCAAGGCGAGGGCGCGGAGCAACAGCAAAGCGGTTTCGTCAACGAAGCTGACCGTTTCGGCGCCCTGCCCGACGAAATCGACACCACGCCCACCGATGACAAGCACGTACCTGGCGCACCGTCCGCGCCAGTGTGGACGCTGAAGGACGATATTCCCGACACCACGCCGCAGGACGAACCGCCGGCTGATACGGACGACAAGCCGAAGAAGAGGGGCTGGTGGCAAAGGACATTTAGCGGCGAATAACACTTCTCTCCATGGCCAGCCTCCGCCGTATTGCGACGGCGTATGCGCGCCATCCATCGTGCCGATTGAATCATGGATTGCCGGGTCGTGAAGTTTACCCTCCGACCGCGCTTCGCGCGGTTCGGGGGGCCCGGCTATGGAGAGATGATCTATTGAGTCAAATCCGCCACTGCCCCCGCGCCATGCGCGCCGGGATCTGCCAGCGCGACACAAGAATCCTCGCTGCAAGAGATCATATTGACGGTGTCGTATGGCGCCCTGCCCGTGCCGCGCAGATCGCCGCGTTTGCCCAAGGGCCGTCCGCCCGCCGCCTCGATCACGGCATACAGCGCCGCCCCCGCGCCGTCGGGACCACCTGCGCCTACACCCGCCAGAGCCGCTTGGCGATTGCCGGTGGCGATCACAGGCGTCAGGAAGGCGCTCGCTACGCCTGCCGGGCTGGAAGGATTGGCGCCCAAGACAACGCCGGTGCCCGTCGCAGTGCGGCCCGAGCCGAATGGCCCATTCAAAGTCACGGCGCAGGCGGCCGCCTGACCATTGGCATCCACCGCCGCAAATCCCGTGGAGCCCAGATCGACCGGCAAAACTCCAACGCCAAATCCGGCAAGCGATTGCTGCACCGCTGCCACCATGTCCGCCGACCTGCCACCGCGTGACATATTGTTTAACAAGGAAGCACTGAAGGCGCCGGCGCCCGTGCGCGCACCTGGAAGCCAAGTGACAAACCGGCCGGTTCCGTGCGAGCGCGCGGGGCCTTGCAGCGCTTGCATGGCGCCGAGCTCGTCGGTGGAGATGGCGCCGCCCTGTGCGTCCGAATAGGCGACGATGCGCTCGCCAACCTGCCCCTTGTAGAAGCCATCGGCACCATTTTGGCGAATTTGGCTCAGCGTTTCGCTCAAGGGCACATTCTTGGCTTCACTACCCGCCGCGCGCGGCCTGCCGGCCTCATCCAGAAATTCCGCCGCCAGCGCCGCATCCAACCTTACAATATTCTGCGCGGTGGCCAGGCGGGCAGCCAGGGCTTGGGATATTGGAAAGCCGGTTGCGGCATAGGCTTCCCCTGGCGCCACGACCCGCTGCCAGGGCAAGGCACCGTACAGCTTGTGGATGGTAGCAAAACCTTTGACCGCACCCGGAAGCGCATAGGCACCGGCACGGCGCGGCGCCTTGGTGAGAAAATCGAATTCCGTCACCTGCCCGTTCGGATCGGTCACCAGGCAAATGCCGCCGCCGCCCAATCCCGCGGCGACCGGATAGGTGGCCGCGAGTGTGAAGAACATCGATGTCACGGCGTCCACCGCGCTGCCATGCGATGTCAAGGCGGCAGCACCCGCGCGCGCCGCCAGCGGTTCGTCCGCCACGGCAATGCCGGTGCGACGGGCCTGGCTTTCCTGACTGGCGGTATAGGCGCGTGGAACATCGTCGCCCAAGCCAACTGTAGCCGCGGCATGATCGCCAAGGGAGGAAATGGTCTGGCAACCGCCCAGCATCAGGGCAGGGGCCGCAATCAGGGCTAGAAAGTGTCTGGACAGCATTAAAGAGACTTAAATCCTTGAAACCAACGTTTCGGGCGCCCCTTATGCCCCAGCCGGAGCGGCTTCGCCAAGGTGACTCTGAGGTTTGGATGTTTGACCTTGCCCGTTCATCCTCTTAGTTTCGAGACGCCCAAAAGGGGCTGGACTGGGGTAACAGGCGGGGCAACAGGAGTTAAGGGCTTGTCGCTGAAAACGCCGAAACCGGCCTTGCGGAAACTGGCGTCGCGGAAATTGGCCTTCGCCGCGGGTTTTGCCGCGGCCTTCCTGGTCGCCTCGCCCGCCTTGGCGCAGCTGCGCGATACCGAAACCGAGGAAATGCTGAACAGCTATGAGCGGCCGCTGGCTCGCGCCGCGGGCCTGGAACCGGTGCCGCGCGTCTGGCTGATCGGCGAAAATGAGATCAACGCTTTTGCCTCCTATGGCGACAATGGCGAAAATATCTTCATCTTCTCCGGCATCTTGCTTTGGCTGCAAAAGCCCAATGAGCTGATCGGCGTGATGGCGCATGAAACCGGCCATATCTCGGCAGGGCATCTGTCGCGCGGCGTGTATGCGATGAAGAAGGCGATGGTGCCCATGCTGCTGTCGCTGGTGGCGGGGATCGGCGCGATGATCGCAGGCGCGGGCGAAGCCGGCATGGCCATCATGGGTATCGGCCAAGCCTATGCCATGGGCCAGATGGCCGCTTTCACGCGCGTGCAGGAATCCACCGCCGACCAGATCGCCGCCAAGCTGCTGCTGGCGACCCATCAATCGCCCCTGGGCATGTATCACACCTTCCAGCGCTTCGCGAATGAAGAGGCGATGGGCGCCTATAAGGTGGACAAGTTCGCGGTCGACCATCCGTCGGGCCAGGACCGCGTCTTCGATCTCAATGATATGGTGGATTCCTCGCCCTATCGCGAAGTGCAGGATTCGCCCGAGACCTTGCATACCTTCCAGATGGTGCAGGCCAAGCTGGCGGGATTTATCCTGCCGGTGAAGGACGCGCTGATCCGCTTTCCGGAATCCGACAGCAGCGAGCCGGCGCGCTACGCCCATGCCATGGTCTATATGCGCCAGCCCAATTTCCCCAAGGCGCTGGCCGCCATCAACAGCCTGATCGCGGAAGAGCCTGAGAATCCTTATTTCTACGAAGCCCGTGGCCAGATCTATGTCAGTCTGGCCAAGCCGTTGCAGGCCATTCCCGATTACCAAAAGTCGGTAAACCTACGCCCACGCGCCCCGCAATTGCGCCTGGCGCTGGCCACCGCCGAACTGGCAACCGATGATCCGGCGATGGCGGCACCGGCCTTGGCCAATCTCAAGACCGCCTTGCTGGTGGAAGACAACGATCCCTTCACCTGGTACCAGGCCGCCCAGGCCTACAGCACGCTCAAGAACGAGCCAATGGCCAACCTCGCCACAGCCGAACTTTGGTACAATGTCGGCGACATGAAGAAGGCGCTGGTGTTCGCCACGCGCGCGCGGGGCAAGTTGCCGCAAGGGAGCGCGGACTGGCAGCGCGCCGGTGACATCATCGGCGCCGCAGCGCCGCTTGCTGCCCAACAGCGGGGATGAGAGCATGTTTCCCCTAAGTGGAAACAGTCTGCGTTGCCGTCCGGCGCGGCGATCCGCCAGGGTCCATAGCGACAGCGTATGGACGGCGACGAGCGACGCGGGCACATCGGTCGAGCCTTGCGACGCCGCGGGCGACCGCCGGACGGCAACCCGAAGGGCCGTGGTCTTTTGCACCGCGAGTTCGTCGAAGGGCTCGTCCGTAGTTCCGCTACGAACTTCGCCCTTCTCCTGCCCGCGGCACAAAATCCCTACGGCGCAGACGATTCCACTTAGGGGAAACATGCTCTAATGCGTCCTTTTGTGCTTGTCTCCGCGGGAGCGGTGGGCGGAGCCCTGCTGGCGGTCGCGCTCGTGCTGGTGATGGCCCGGCATGGCCTTGTTCCCATCAACGATGCCCAGATGCAAGCCTATCTCATGCGTCATGCGGAGCTGGCGCCTGCCATGCTGAACCGCGCTCAGGCGATGGACGATCTGAAGCAGCAGGCGGCGCAGACCGCGGCGATGAAGAAAATCGGCCAGGCCGCCTTCTTCGACCCCGCGATCGCTTTTGTCACCGGCCCGGTCGACGCCAAGACCACGCTGGTGGAGTTCTATGACTATGATTGCCCCTATTGCCGTGCTTCGCTGCCGGCGGTGAAAAAATTCTACGACGCGCATAAGAGCAACACCCGCTTCTCCTTCATCGAATTTCCCATCAAGCAGCTGCATGGCGAGAGCGCGATCCTGGCGGCCAAGGCATCGTTGGCGGCGAGACGGCAGCCCGCCCATTACATGGATTTCCATTTCGCCCTTCTGGGCCGGGAAGATTCCGTGACGCAGGACGATATCTATGCGGAAGCCGCCAAAGCGGGCATGGACGTGAACAAGCTCAAAGCCGACATGGCCGACGCGGAAATCGAGAAAACGCTGAAATCCAGCATCGACCTGGCGCACAAAGCGGGCGTGGACGGTACGCCGACCTTCATTCTCAACGGCAAATTCCGCCCCGGTGCGGTGGATGACGAGACACTGGCGTCCGAAATGAAGAGCTGATCCCTCATCGTCGCGGCCCGCTTCATGCGGGCCATGACGACCGGGACTAAATCATTCCAGTTAACGGACTCGATGGATCAGCATAGGCCTTTTTCGGCATGCGCCCGGCAAGCCAGGCCAACCTGCCCGCCTCGACCGCCAATTTCATGGCTTCGGCCATCTTCACCGGCTCCTTGGCATGGGCGATGCCGGTGTTGGAGATTACGGCGTCGCAACCCAATTCCATGGCCACCGCCGCGTCCGATGCCGTGCCGATGCCGGCGTCCACAATCACCGGCACCTTCGAATCCTCGATAATCATGCGGATGTTCACGGTGGATTGGATGCCCATGCCCGAACCGATCGGCGAAGCCAATGGCATGATCGCCACTGCGCCCACATCCTCCAACCGCTTGGCCATCAACGGATCGTCGCTGCAATAGACCATCACCTCGAAACCGTCCTTGGTCAGCATCTCGGTGGCGCGCAAGGTTTCGATCATGTCGGGATAAAGCAGCTTCTTCTCGCCCAGCACTTCCAGCTTGACCAGCGACCAGCCGCCGGCCTCGCGCGCCAGTCTCAGCGTGCGCACGGCTTCCTCGCCGGTGTAACAGCCGGCGGTGTTGGGTAGATAGGTGACCTTTTTGGGGTCGATGAAATCCACCAGCTTGGGCTGGTTGGGATCGGTGAGGTTCACGCGCCTGATTGCGACGGTCACGATCTCCGCGCCGCTTGCTTCCAGCGCTGCCGCATTGTCGGCATAGGATTTGTACTTGCCGGTACCGATGATCAGGCGGGATCTGTAAGTCTGGCCCGCCAGGACGAAAGGCTTGTCGATGCGGGGCACTTCGACAGGGGCATTGCCGCCGCCAATGAAATGCACGATCTCCAGCCGGTCGCCATGAGCCAGCGCCACTTCGCCATAGGCCGAACGCGGCACGATCTCCAGATTGCGTTCGACCGCGATTTTGGCCGGGTCCAGGCCCAGGCTTTCCAGCAGGGTGCGCACGCTCGAGGCCTTGTCCAGCCGCCGCGTCTCGCCATTCAGGGTGATTTCCAATGCCATTGCGAAAGTACCTTAAGCATTTCCGTATCGGTGAGGATGCGATTATAAGGCGTGAATCGGCTTCAGCCCCACGGAAAGTCTATGGCAAAAAAATCCAAACAATCCAAGACCTTACCAATATATATCCTCAACGGCCCCAATCTCAATCTGCTGGGTCACCGCGAGCCGGAGGTCTATGGCTATACCACCCTGGCCGAGATCGAGAGGATGTGCGCCGTCCAGGCTGCGTCTTATGGTCTTTCCATCGTCTTCCGCCAATCCAACCGCGAAGGCGAGATCGTCGATCACCTGCAGGAAGCGCGCACCGCCGGATCGGCTGTGATTATCAATCCGGCGGGCTATGGCCACACCTCCATTGCCATCCTGGACAGCATCCAGGCGCTGAAGATTCCGGTTATCGAGGTGCATCTGTCCAACCTCCATCGGCGCGAGCCCTATCGCCACAATTCCTATGTCTCCAAAGGCGCAACCGGCATCGTGATGGGCCTGGGCGCGCAGGGTTATTTGCGCGCCGTGGATGCCATAGCCGAAATCCTCGCCCAACCTTCCAAGAGCAGGTCGAAATGAGTTCGAAAGGCGAGAAACAGGCCAAGCCCGACACCAAGCCGCGCGTCGATGCCGATGCCGTGCGCGAGCTGGCACAGCTGCTCAAGGAGACCGGCCTCACCGAAATCGAGATCGAACACAACGGCGCGCGCATCCGCGTCAGCCGCGGCGCGGGCGCCCTGGTCGCCGCGTCGGCGTCCGCACCCATCGCCGTGTCTGCGCCGGCTGCCGGTGCCGCGCCCGCTGCTGGCCCGTCCGCCGGCGCTGTCCCGTCGCCCATGGTCGGCACCGTCTTTCTTGCGCCCGAGCCCGGCAAGCCGCCCTTCATCAGCATCGGCAAGACGGTGAAGGAAGGCGATACCTTGTTCATCGTGGAAGCGATGAAGACCATGAACGCCATCACCGCTCCTAAGGGTGGCACGGTGATGGAGATCAGCGTCTCCGACGGCTCGCCGGTGGAATTCGGTCAGACTCTCTGCGTCATCAGCTGATGGTCCACGCGCGCTTTCTTTCCCTCCTCTCCATGGCCGGGCCCCCCGGTCCGCGCGAAGCGCGGCCGGAGGGCATGCTTCACGACCCGGC
The DNA here is from genome assembly GCA_035487655.1 of Rhizomicrobium sp. Lineage (GTDB taxonomy): Bacteria > Pseudomonadota > Alphaproteobacteria > Micropepsales > Micropepsaceae > Rhizomicrobium. Next base: position 12,297 of record DATHLY010000124.1, read on the forward strand.
CATCCGGTGTTGCGCGCGCGGTGGATTTTTTAGGGGTGGATGGCGCGCACACGCTGGCGCTATGCGCCGGGGGCCGGCCATGGAGGTGCTATTTTTGGCTTCAGCCGCGAAAGTCTTGCACTAGATGTTCGAAAAAATCCTCATTGCCAATCGCGGTGAGATCGCGCTTCGCGTCATCCGCGCCTGCAAGGAGATGGGCATCTCCACTGTTGCCATCCATTCCACGGCCGACAGCGAGGCGATGCATGTCAAGCTGGCGGACGAAAGCGTGTGCGTCGGCCCGCCGGCCGCGGCACTGTCCTATCTGAATATACCCGCCATCATCGCCGCTTGCGAAATCACCGGTGCGGAAGCCATCCATCCCGGTTACGGCTTTTTGTCGGAGAACGCCAAGTTTGCCGACATCATCAAGGAACATGGTCTCACCTTCATCGGTCCCACCGCCGAACATATCCGGATGATGGGCGACAAGATCACCGCCAAGCAGACGGTCAAGGAATTGGGCATTCCCACGGTCCCCGGCTCGGACGGCGAAGTCAGCGACGACGACGCGGCGAGGCTGGCGGGAGAGATCGGCTATCCGGTTCTGATCAAGGCCACCGCCGGGGGCGGCGGACGCGGCATGAAAGTGGCGAAGACTGCGGCGGAGCTTTCCTTCGCTCTTTCCACCGCCCGCGCCGAAGCCAAGGCGGCGTTCGGAAACGACACCGTCTATATGGAGAAATATCTCCAGAGGCCGCGCCATATCGAAATCCAGATCCTGGCCGACGCCCATGGCAATGTCGTGCATCTGGGCGAGCGCGACTGCTCGCTCCAGCGCCGCCACCAGAAAGTTTGGGAGGAGGCCGGCAGTCCTGCCCTCAACGCCCGGGAGCGCGACGAGATCGGCGGCATCGTCACCAAGGCGCTCACCAGGCTGGGCTATCTCGGCGCCGGGACCATCGAATTCCTGTATGAGGATGGGCGGTTCTATTTCATCGAGATGAATACCCGCCTGCAGGTGGAGCATCCCGTGAGCGAGGCCATCACCGGCAT
>DATHLY010000125.1:0-2766 GCA_035487655.1 Rhizomicrobium sp.
TGAACACGACCTTGAAGCGTCTGGAACGCTTCTGGATTGATCAAGTCCGCTTCAGGCTCTAACCCAAAGCAAACAGATCAGATTGTGGCCGGCCTCGCGCCGGCCTTTTCTTTTGGCGCGGCTCGGTTGGCGACTCAGCTAGTCTCTCGCCATGAAACGGCTGATCGGCTTTCTGTCCCGCCATAGGCGCTTCTATATCGCTCTCTGCTGCGGTGTTTTGACGGCGCTGGCGACGCATCTTTCGGGCTTCGATGCCCCGCTGCTGGCGGGTGGCGATGTCTTCTACCTCGTCTTTCTGGGATTTTGCCTGGTGATGATCGTCGGCCAAAAGGCAGCGGACCTCAAGGCCAGGGCCAAAACCGAAGACGAGGGCATCGTCATCGTGCTTCTGATCACGGTCGCCACCATGGGTTTTTTCTGCGATGCCGTGTTCACTGCGCTCAACAGAAAACATGCCATCGAGGTCCTGCCGCTCGTCATGGCGGGAATCGGTGCGGTGGCGGGTTGGTTGACCCTGCATACTGTGATGGCGTTCCATTATGCCGACATTCATTATTTCGACGATCCCGATTGCGAAGGCGACGAGAAGGACCTGGCGTTTCCCGGCGGACGCGATCCAGGCCCCTGGGATTTCCTCTATTATTCCTTTGTGGTGGGGATGACGGCACAGGTCTCGGACGTCCAGGTGCTGACGACCGCCATGCGCCGCGCCACGCTTTTCCACGGCCTGGTGTCTTTCTTCTTCAATACCGTCTTCATCGCGATGGCCGTCAATGCCGGCGTCGCGCTGGCTTTCTAACGCGGGTTTTCAGTCCGGTTTCCGGGACCAGGGAATGAAGCCGCTGACCCGTCGCTTGTAGGCGGCATAGCCCGGACGGCGGTCCTCGATTCCATCTTCCAGCAGAGTGACGCCCGACACCTGCAGCAAGAGGAAGGTGACCAGCAGCGGCGATAGAATCAGCCACCACATATGGCTGGCGGAAAAGCCGATGGCGAAATAACCCCACCACATCATGGCTTCGCCGAAATAATTGGGATGACGCGACCAGCCCCACAGGCCCCGGTCCATCACCTTGCCTTGGTTGGCTGGATCGGCCCGGAAGGCCGACAACTGAAAATCGGCGATCGCCTCGAAGACAAGACCCGCCGCCGCCGCCCCGATCCCGAGATAGTCCAGCCAGACCAAGGGCCGCTGGCCGAACAAGACCGCCGCCACCAGCGGGGCGGGCACGAACCAAATGAGAATCGCTTGCAACAGGAACACCTGCGGCAGGCTGACCCACCACCAGTTGCGCCCGAACCGGCTTCGCATTGCCGCATAGCGGCGATCTTCGCCCCCCTGAACTCTGGAGTGTCGGCTCCAGATATGCACCGCCAGGCGCGCGCCCCACAAATTCACCAGCAAAATCACGGCGGATGTGCGTTCTCCAGCGCCGTGCCCCATCCACACGACCAGATCCACGACGGCGGCAATTCCTGGCCCCCAGAAGATGTCGACGATGCTGCTGTCGCGCAGCCGAAGCGATACCAACCACAGGATGAGGCCCCCCGAAAGGGCGAAAATCAGGGCCCAAACCGGGGGCGAGAAGACAGGACTTGTCATGTGACAAATTGCATGGAATCAAACACTTGTTTCGCGCTATCTTTCCACATGCGGGTGAGGCCCGATCCAAAGGCGTTTGACATGACGTTTTCCTATAAGTCCCGGTTTCAAGATGCCCTTGAGGCGGTTCGGCGTGAAGGCCGCTACCGCGTTTTTGCCGATCTTAAACGTATTCGCGGCCGGTTCCCCCAGGCGCTATGGACCGCACCGGAAGGCGGCGAGCGCGAGGTCACGGTCTGGTGCTCCAACGACTATCTCGGCCAGGGCCAGAACCCGGTCGTAATTCAGGCGATGCATGAAGCCATCGACCGGGCCGGTTCAGGTTCGGGCGGCACGCGCAATATTTCGGGCACGACTCACTATCATGTCGAACTGGAAGCCGAACTGGCCGACCTGCATGGCAAGGAAGCGGCGCTGCTGTTCACCAGCGGCTATGTCTCCAACGAGGCGACGCTCGAAACCCTGCAGATGATCCTGCCGGGCCTGATCATCTTCTCCGATGCGTTGAACCACGCCTCGATGATCGCGGGCATCCGTCATGGCCGCTGCGAAAAGCATGTCTTCCGCCACAATGATCTCGAGCATCTGGAATCGCTGCTGCGCGCGGCCCCCGCCGATGCGCCCAAGTTGCTCGCCTTTGAGAGTGTCTATTCCATGGACGGCGACATCGCCGATCTGAAGGGGCTGGTCGATCTCGCCAAGCGCTACAATTGCATGACCTATCTGGACGAGGTCCATGCCGTGGGCATGTACGGCAAGCGCGGCGGCGGTGTGGCCGAGCGCGACGGCGTGATGGGCGAGATCGACATCATTGAGGGCACGCTGGGCAAGGCCTTCGGCGTCATGGGCGGCTATATCACCGCCGACGCGGTCTTGATCGATGCCATCCGTTCCTATGCCCATGGCTTCATCTTCACCACTTCGCTGCCTCCGGCGCTGACCGCGGGCGCGCTGGCCAGCGTGCGCTGGCTCAAGCAGCACAATGAAGTGCGTGAACGGCATCATGAGCGCGCCGCCACCTTGAAGCGGCGCTTTGCCGAGGTCGGCCTGCCGGTGATGCCGTCGGTCAGCCACATCGTGCCGGTGATGGTGGGCGATCCGGAGAACTGCGAGCAAGCGAGCGATGTTCTGCTCGCCGAGCACGGCATCTACATCCAGCCGAT
>DATHLY010000126.1:0-2342 GCA_035487655.1 Rhizomicrobium sp.
GTGCGGCGGAATTTCTTCAGTTCGGCCGCGTTCATCTGCGCAATGTTGAGGCCGTCGAACCTGATGGCCCCGCCCGACAGTGCCTTTAGTCCAAGCACTGCCCGACCCAGCGTGGTCTTGCCCGAGCCACTGGCTCCGACCAGCGCCACCGTCTCACCCACACCCACGGTCAGGTTCACGTCATGGACGACGGGCTTGGAGGCGCCACCGAACAGCCAGCCGGCCCGCCCTTCATAGCAGAGCGATGCGCTCTCTACGCAAAGCAGCGGCGGCCGGTCGACACCGCGATCCGCTTTTCCCGTGTGGAATTGCGGCAGGGAGTCGACCAGCTTGCGGGTATAGGAATCCGAAGGCGCCCGTAGGACCTGCCTGGTTTCGCCCTTCTCCACCAACCTGCCCTTTTCCACCACCACCATGCGCTGGGTGTACCGCGCCACCAGTCTCAGATCGTGCGTAATCAGCAGCACCGCCACGCCCTCGTCACGGGCCAGCAGAGTCATCACCTCCATCACGTCGCGCTGACTCAGCATATCCAGCGCCGTGGTCGGTTCGTCGGCGATCAGCAGCTTTGGTTTCAGGAGCATCACCGAGGCCAACATTATGCGCTGGCGCATGCCGCCGGAAAATTCATGGGGATAGGCGGCAAGCCGCTTTGCGGGATCGCCAATCCCCACTCGCCGCAGCATTTCGACGATGCGATCGCGGCGTTCGGCACGGTCATAGTCGCGATGAAGCGCCAGGCCTTCCTCGAGTTGACTCCCGATTGTGAGCGCCGGATTGAGCGACACCATGGGCTCCTGAAACACCATGCCGACTTGGCCGCCGCGTACTTGCCGCATCTGGCGCGCGGAGAGCGTGGTGAGCTCGCGCCCCGACAGCCGGATATTGCCGCTGGCGCGGCGCGTACCGGGCGGCAGCAGATCCAGAATAGCGCGCGCCGCCATGGTCTTTCCGCTGCCCGACTCACCCACAACCGAGACGAATTCCCCAGGCAGAATGTCCATGGAAAAGTCCTGCAGCAGGACACGGCGCGGCACGGCGTCATGATGTGCGGTTTCGACGCGGAGATTGCTGATCTCCAGAAGCGGCGCGTGGATCATTGTCGCCCCCGCGGATCCAGATGGTCGCGCAGGGCATCGCCCAGCAGGTTTACGCCCAGCAAAGTGAACATGATGCAGAAGCCCGGCGCCAGGCTCAGCCAGCTCGCCTCCTCCATGTAGGGACGCGCGTCGGACAGCATGTTGCCCCAGGTGGGCGCAGGCGGCGGCACGCCCACCCCCAAAAAACTGAGCGCGCTTTCCGATAGTACGGCCCAGCCGAACAGGCTCGTCGCCAGCACCATCACGGCGGGTAGTGCATTGGGAAGTACGTGGCGCATTATGGTGTAAGCCTGCGCATCGCCCGCCACACGCGATGCCTCGATATATTCGCGTTCACGAATGGATAGAGCCGCGCTGCGCACCACCCGTGTCACCGATGGAAGATAGGCGATCGACAGGGCGATGATGATGCTGGACTTGTTCGAGCCCAGCACCGCGATCAGCGCCAGCGCCAGGAGAATGCCGGGAAACGCCAGCACGGCGTCGCAGATCGTCATGATGGCGCGGTCGGTCCAGCCGCGCAGGAAGCCGGCGCAAAGTCCCAGCATCGTGCCCAGCGCGATGACCAGTGCAACAGTGCCCAATGCGATCGAGAAAGAAATGCGCGCGCCCAGCATGGCGCGGCTCAAGACATCGCGGCCGAACTGATCCGATCCCAGCCAGTGCGCGGCGGATGGCGGCATAAAAGGATGCGTCAAGTCGATCGCGATGGGATCGTATGGCATCCAGAATGCGCCGAGCAGGATGGTCAGCAACAGGCATCCCACCAATGCAAGACCCAGCAGCGCATTCCAGTGCAGGTGTCGAAGGCGGATCATTGGGCCGTTACTCTGGGATCGAAAACGGGGTACAGCATGTCGACCGCCAGATTCACCATCACATAGATGACGGCGGTGAACAGCAGACATCCCTGCACCACCGGATAGTCGCGCGCCAGAACGGAATCGACCATCAACCGCCCCAGGCCCGGCAGGGTGAACACGGTTTCGATCACCGCGATGCCGCCCAGCAGATGGCCCAGCGACAGACCTACAAGCGTCAAGGTCGGCGCGAAGGCATTGGGGAACACGTGCCGCGCCAACACAGTGCGTTCCCGCAGGCCTTTGGCGCGGGCATGGGTGACATATTCCTGGTTGAGGACATCGATGGCGCTGGCCCGCATCATGCGTGTCAGCACGCCACTCTCCGTGATCGTAAGCGTAACGATGGGCAAGATGAGAAACAGCAGTGCGGCGCCTATGC
>DATHLY010000127.1:0-2353 GCA_035487655.1 Rhizomicrobium sp.
AGCTTGCGGATCCAACGGACCCGGCGCCGACAACTGTCCGAGGGCATGTTCGCTGCGCTTGAGCGCTTGTCCGTCCAATGTCTTCACTTCCGATGCCACGTCGCGCATTTCGTCCATATTGCCATTGCAGTGAAGCACCAGATCGCAGCCCGCAAACTGGGCCTGCCTGGCGCGCACCGAAAGGGCTCCGTCGAGCGCCTTCATGGAAAGGTCGTCCGACATCAACAGCCCTTCAAATCCTATCTCACCGCGTATCACATCCCGAATGACTTTGGGGCTGGTGGTGGCAGGACGCTGTGGATCAATCGACTCATAGACCACGTGCGCAGTCATGGCGACAGGGCATTGGTCAAGGCTGCGAAACGTCACAAAGTCGCTGGCCGAAAGCTCTTCCCGGCGCGCCGAAACCCTGGGCAGGGCCAGATGGCTGTCGGCGCCCGCGCGGCCATGGCCGGGGATGTGCTTCATCACCGGTAGCACGCCTCCTTCCATCAAACCTTCAATCTGGGCCCTGCCCAGCGTGATGACGGTGGTGGGATCCTTGGCGAAGGCCCGGTCACCGATAATGTCATGGGCACCGGAAACCGGCACATCCAGCACCGGCAGGCAATCCACATTGATGCCCAAGCTGAAAAGATCGTGCGCGATTAGGCGGGCGTTGAGATAGGTGGCCTCTCGGGCTGCATCGGGATTTTCGAGATGGAGCGCGCCGAAATGGGCGGCAGGCGGACGCTTGTGCCAGAGCGGCGGTTTGAGCCGGGCCACGCGACCGCCTTCCTGGTCGATCAGGACGGGAGCCAGACCGTCATCCACGCTTTCGCGCAATTTATCAACCAATACTTTGACTTGCGCCGAGTCGCTAATGTTACGGGCGAAGAGAATGAAGCCCCAGGGGCGGGTCTGGCGGAAGAAATCGCGTTCCGCCACCGACAACTCGGTGCCGGCGCATCCGTAAATTGCGCGGCTGCGCATTTCTACCTACCCGGAATACACGCGCCGCCGTCCGCCTTCAGCCGGTCGCATAGGGCGGTTGCCACTTCCTTATCCGAGAATCCGCCGATTCGAAGCCGATACCAGGTGCCCTTCTCACCCAGATCGGCTTGCTGGACGGTGTCGGAATAGCCGGAGACCAGCGCCGCATGCTTGGCCCGATAAGTCTTCCAGGCGGTTTCGGCTTCGGCTTGGGATTTGTACGAACCGATCTGCAGAACATAAGCCCCCGGCACAGCCGGCACGACCGGCGGCGATGCGGCAGCCATCTGTGGGGGCCCGCCCAATCGACGCGGTGCGCCAGTGACCGTTGTCGCGGCAGGTGCGGAGGCGGCCAGCTTCACCGGGGCCGGCGGAGCCGGCGGTGCCTTTGCGGCGGGTTTGGCCGGTTCGGGAACGGAATTGGCTTGCCGGATCAGCGCCGCCACGGACTTGGGAGGTTCCGCCGCTGGTGCCGGTTTTGCCGGTTGAGGCTTTGCGGCGGCCGGTTTCTCTGACGCCATTTTCTCGGGCGCCGTACTAGCCTGTTTGAGCGCCGGTGGTGCGCCTTGTGGCGGCCTGGGCTGTGAAGCCGCAACTGGCGCAGCCGCATCGGCATTGTCATCGGAAGGAGCGGGCTGCTCGTAAATCTTGAACCCTTGATAGGGCACCGTGCTGCCACCCCCCTGCGGCGGTGCCACCCGTTCGGGCCCGTTGGCAGCGGTCAAGATCGGTGTCTCGCCACGACCGCGCGCCACACCTTGAGTATAAGCGAGCCAGACCACGCCGCCGAACATGGCAAGCACCAACAGCGCCAGCACGATTAAAAGCGGCAGGCGCGAACCTTCAACGTCGTCTTCATCCTCGGAGCCGTCGAACACCCTTGTTCCGTCCCTGGCCTCATCCCTGGGTTCGTAAACCCCGCGCTCGTAATTGGCCACTGTTGCAGTTCCCGATTCTTATGCTCCAGGGTAGCACCTGTGCCAGCTTGTTTCATGCCCCTTTCCGAGACATTGCGGAACTCCGCCTTCTCATCTCAGAGCTGGATTTCCGTTCGGAACACCCGGGAATATTCTGCCAGGGCATAACGATCGGTCATGCCGGCAATATAGTCGCGAGCCACCGTGCCAGGTACGGCGTCCCGCGCCGCCTGTCCCCAGTCCTCGGGCAGCAGGCCGGGATCGGCGACAAAGGCCTCATAGAGATCGGTCACCACCGCCTGGGCGCGGGTCATCGACGCCGTCACCTTGGGATGGCGGTACATATTGTCCATCTGAAAGGCCTTGAGTGCCTTCAACCGCTTCAGCAGGTTGGCTGAGAATGTCGCTGTGGCTCGTCCCGCGCCGCGCAAGGCGGCAGCCGAGTCGAACTGCCCGGCTGCGAG
>DATHLY010000128.1:0-4657 GCA_035487655.1 Rhizomicrobium sp.
GTCGCGGCCAATGAGAGCGACGGCGCGCGCGCACCTCGCATGCTGGAGAACAGCGCGCCCTTCAGCTTTGCCGACCTGGTGGAGCGGGTGAGTCCCGCGGTGGTGACAATCACCAGTGAAACCACCACCACCGAAGGCGACGTAGACGCGGACAATATCCCCGCGCCCTTCCGCGATTTCTTCAACCAGTTCAACAACGGCCAGAAGCCGCAGCAGCCGCACCGCGCCTTGAGCGCCGGTTCGGGTTTCATCATCGACAAGGCCGGCTATGTCGTCACCAACAACCATGTGGTGGACGCCAGCAAGAAGATCACCGTCAAGCTGCCGGACGGCCGCAGCTTCACCGCCAAATTGATCGGCACCGATGCGGCCACCGACGTTGCGCTGCTCAAGATCACCAGCGAAAAGCCGCTGCCGACAGTCGAGTTCGGCGACGACAAGAAGCTGCGCGTGGGCGACTGGGTGGTTGCCGTCGGCAATCCCTTCGGTCTCTCCAATTCGGTGACCGCCGGTATCGTCTCGTCCCTGGGCCGCAATATCGAGAGCAGCCAGCAATACACCAACTTCATCCAGATCGATGCGCCCATCAATCGGGGCAATTCGGGCGGACCGACGTTTGACTTGCGTGGTCAAGTGATTGGCATGAACTCGATGATCTTTTCGCCGTCGGGCGGCAGCGTCGGCATCGGCTTCGCCATTCCGGCCAGCCTGATCCACGAAGTGGTGGACCAGCTCAAGGCCCATGGCCGCGTCACCCGCGGTTATCTTGGCGTAAACATCCAGAGCGTGACGCCAGAAATCGCCTCAACCTTGGGCATCAAGGACAGCAAGGGCGCGATGGTCGCCGAGGTGGTGACGGGTGGTCCCGCCTCCAAGGCCGGCTTCGAACAGGGTGACATCGTCACCGCCATTAACGGCCAGGCGGTGGACGATGCCACCGACCTGACTCGCAAGGTCGCCACTGTCCCCACCGGCCAGGTTGCGACCTTCAATGTGTCACGGCAGGGCAAGCCGCTCCAGCTCAAGGTGACCATCGGCACGCGCCCGGACGCCCAGCAACTGGCATCCAACGCCCCCAATAACAACTCGCTTGCTCCATCCAGCGCCAATGCGGCGGGCCTTGGCCTGTCGTCCCTGACGCCGGAAGCCAAGAAGAACTTCAATATCGCCGAAAGTGTCATTGTGGGCGCGGTGATCACCAAGGTCGATCCCGACAGTGATGCCGCCGACAAGGGCCTTCAGCCCGGCGACGTGGTGCTTCGGGTCGGTAACCGCGTGGTGCGTAGTCCCGCGGACTTTCAAACCGGCGTAGCTGAAGCCAAGAAAGGCGGGCGCACCAGCGTGCTCTTGCTGGTGGCGCATAGCCAGGGCGGCACGGGTTTTGTCGCCATCGACATCGACAAGACCTGATCATTTCCACGGGCGCGGAGTTTAGGCTCCGCGCCCCAGTTTTTTCCGTTCACGCATAGTTGGGAGGGGTAATGCGTATTCTTGTTGTCGAAGACGATCTGGAAGCCCAGCGCTATCTGGTTCAGGGGCTGAAGGAGTCGGGCCATGTGGTGGACGAAGCGGCGGACGGTGAAACCGGACTAAGCTTGGCCTTGTCACGCCCCTATGACGTGGCGGTCGTTGACCGCATGCTGCCCATGATGGATGGGCTGAAGGTGGTCGCCGAGATGCGCGAACACGGCAACACCACGCCCGTGCTGTTTCTTTCCGCCCTCTCGGAAGTGGACGACCGGGTGAAGGGCCTGAAGGCCGGCGGCGACGACTATCTCACCAAGCCTTATGCATTTGTCGAACTTCTGGCGCGCATCGATGCCTTGATGCGCCGCCGCATGCCGGCCGGTGTGAAGACAAGGTTGGATGTGGGCGATTTGGAGCTGGACCTCTTGACCCGCGCCGCCAAGCGCAGCGGCACGGATATCGAGCTGCAGCCGCGCGAATTCCGCCTGCTGGAATATTTGATGCGCCATGCCGGTCAGGTCGTGACCCGTACCATGCTGTTGGAAAGCGTGTGGGAATATCATTTCGATCCCCAAACCAATGTGATCGACGTGCATATCAGCCGTCTGCGGGCCAAGATCGATAAAGGATTCGAGGCGCCGCTGCTGCACACCGTGCGCGGCGCGGGCTACATGATCCGTGCGCACTAAGCCCAGTCTCCTACAGACGCAGGCTTTCCGCATTGTCCTTGTCTATGTGCTTTTGTTCGCCTTCTCGGTGACGGCGCTTTTGTTCTTTACCTATTGGAACACGCGCCGCACCCTGGACGCCCAGACCGATCAGATCATCGAGGCCGAGATCACCGGCCTAGATGAGGAGTACCGGCATTTCGGCCTGCCGGGACTGGTGGAGACGGTGCGTTCGCGATCGCTTCATCTCGGGCAGTCCATCTATTTCCTGGGCGACGGCTTGCATCATTTCCTGGCCGGCAATCTGGAATTCTGGCCACAAATCTCCGGCGCGCCGGGCGACATGGTGGAGTTCGATTTCGAGCGTCCCGTGGACGGCAAGCTGGAAAGCCGCCGCGCCCGGGGGCGCGTCTATGGGGTCCCCGGTGGCTTTTCGCTGCTGGTCGCCCAGGATGTGCACGACCGCTATCTGACCGAGCGAATGTTCACCACTACCCTGCCCTGGACTGTGATCCTGATCCTGATCCTGGGCACGGCGGGCGGGGCCTTGATTGGCCGCAATATGCTGAGAAGGCTGGATACCATCAACCGTACCTCGGGCGAAATCATCGCCGGCGATCTCTCCAGGCGTGTCCCTTTGACCGGTTCGGGCGATGAGTTCGACGTGCTGTCGGAGAATCTCAACCGCATGCTGGACCGCATCGAGCGGTTGATGAAAGGCTTGCGCGAAGTGACTGATTCCGTGGCGCATGATCTGCGCACGCCGCTAACCCGGCTGCGCAACCGGTTGGAGGAATCGGCGGCACGGTTGAGCGCCAGCGGGGCGCAAGCGGGCGAGATCGAACGCGCCATCGCCGAAACCGATCAACTGATCGGTACCTTCAATGCCCTGCTCCTGATCGCGGAAACCGACGCCGGCACCACCCGCGCCGCCATGTCGGCGCTGATCTTGGGCGAGGTTGCGGCCGACGTGGTGGAACTGTATGAGCCGCTGGCCGAGGAAAGGAAGGTGGCGTTGAGCCTGATGCCGGGGCCGCCTGTCGTCATTGAGGGCAATCGCAGTCTGATCGCCCAGGCATTGGCCAATCTGGTGGACAATGCCATCAAATACACGCCGGCCGGCGGACGGGTCGGCATCCGTGCCGCTATCACCAACGAAGGCGTGGATTTATCGGTAGCCGACAGCGGGCCGGGCATTCCGGAGCCCGATCGGCCACGCGTAACGGAACGTTTTGTGCGGCTGGAAGCCAGCCGCAATTCGCCCGGCACGGGGCTTGGTCTTTCGCTGGTGGCGGCGGTGGCGCATTTCCACCATGCCGAATTGGTGCTGGAAGACAATGCGCCGACCGGCCTCAAAGCCGTGCTGCGCTTTCCCAGGACGGCGATCCGCTCGCTGCCGGGCGTGCCGCTCAAAAGCGCGGCCGAGTAACCCACAAAATCGCCAGGAGAATGGTCTATAAGGCGGAATGCTTCGCATTCGCCATATTCCGCCAACGCCCTTCGATCCTGCTCGCGCCGCGCGCGTGAAGGATGCGCTCGCCGAGCGCGGCTTTTCCAGCAGTGAAAAGCTGCTGGATTCGGTGTTCGGCAACAGTCCTTATCTCGGACGCTTGGCGCAGCGAGAAGTGGGCGCGCTGGGCGAATATCTTGCGGCGGGACCGGAGACGGTGTTGAACGCCGCCATCCTGCTGGCGCGCGGCTGCGCTCGCGCCGACAGCGAGATTCAGGCGATGCAGGAACTGCGCACCGCCAAGCGCCGCGCGGCGCTCGCCATTGCGATGGCCGACATTGCGGGCACATGGGACGTGAACAAGGTGACCGCCGAACTGAGCCGCTTTGCCGATGGCTGTGTCGGCGCGGCTTTGCGCTTTCTCTTGCGCGCGGAAAGCGCGCGCGCCGGCATGGCGGAAGTGCGCGAGGAGGATTGCGGTCTCGCTGTTCTGGCGATGGGCAAATATGGCGCCTTCGAGCTCAACTATTCCAGCGACATCGACCTGGTGGTGTTTTATGACGCCGCCAAATTTCCTTTCATCAAACGCGGCGACGCGCGCGGTGCCGCCGTAGACATTGTGCGCGGCCTGGTCAAGCTTTTGTCCGAAGCGACCCATGATGGTTATGTCTTTCGCGTCGACCTGCGATTGCGGCCCGATGCCGGCGCCACCCAGGTCGCCATCTCCACCGACGCGGCGCTCGATTATTACGAGGCGATGGGCCAGAACTGGGAACGTGCCGCCATGATCAAGGCCCGCGCCTGCGCCGGCGATCCGGCGACGGGTGCACAATTCCTGGACGGCCTCAAGCCCTTCATTTGGCGGCGTCACCTGGATTTCGCCGCCATCGAGGACATTCAGTCCATCAAGCGCCAGATTCACGCCCATGTCGGCCATGGGGAGATCAGGGTTCAAGGCCACAATATCAAGCTGGGTCGCGGCGGCATCCGCGAAATCGAATTCTTCGCCCAGACTCAGCAATTGATCTTGGGCGGGCGTCATCCCAGCCTGCGCCGGTCCGCCACCCAGGAC
>DATHLY010000129.1:0-9229 GCA_035487655.1 Rhizomicrobium sp.
GAGTAAAAATCCACGCTGGCGCGTTCGATATCACGATAGTTGACAAGGTTTGTCGCGCGATTGTCCATAGAACTGACGGTGGATTTCATCCAGCCGACATATTCGCGGCCGTCATAACGCACATAGCGCAAGGGCGTGGCATAGCCGTCGACAAAGTTGCCGGCGAAATCGCGCACGTCGGTGGAGCCGCGCAGCGGCAGCACCAGATAGGGACCTGGCGGCACGCCATAGGTGCCCATCGTTTCGCCGAAGTCGCGGTTGCGGCCGGGCAGACCCCAATCGGTGGCGACATCGAATATTCCCGCGACCCCCGCGGTGGTGTTGATCAGGAAGCGGCCGGTGGCGATGGCGGCGTTCTCGAATTGGGCCTGCAACAGGTCATTGGCGACGGTGACCGGGCCTCCCAGATTGTCGAGCACGTTGTGCAAGCCGCTGCGTGCCCTCTGCGGCACCGTATCCTTGTAGATTTCGGCTGCGGGACGCGCGGCGTCGCGGTCCAAACGCTGGTTCAGGTCGAAGAAAAAGCGATTCATGCCTTCGAGCGGATCGCTGACCTGGACCATGTCGGCATTGGGTTCCGGCGGAGTGGTCGTGCTGCAACCCGCCGACAACAAGCCCAGGACAAATACTCCCAGTATCTGAAAATTCCTCATCGCCTTCTTTGCGTTCTTGCCGCGGCAAGTCACGCAAGCCCCAAAGCGCCCCGGCAAAGCTAATCATCCCAAAGCGGGTGTTTGGAAGGGGCATGGGCGCTCCTGTTCACCTTGTCGGAGAATAAATCCGTCTGGCATCGGGATCAGGGAACTTTGCTGGCGCTTGCCCGCGCTTTCGCTTAAACATATTTCGCCTGGAAATTGAGCAAATCTGCGCGAAAGGCAGACCATGACACATCCAGAACTGCTGCGCCTGCGAGATAGCATCGACAATATCGACGCCGCCCTGATCCATCTTTTGGCCGAGCGGTTCAAATGCACCCAGGCGGTGGGCGAGTTCAAGGCAACCCATGGCTTTCCCCCCGCCGATCCCTTGCGCGAGGCCGCCCAGATCGCGCGTCTGCGCCGGCTGGCCGAGGAGGCCAAGCTGGATCCGGATTTCGCGGAGAAATTCCTGAACTTCATTGTGAAGGAAGTTATTCGCCATCACGAGGCTATTGCCAAAAAGAAGGGCGCCTGAGGCGCCCTTCTTTTTGTTTTTGCTTCACCCCCATCTGTCATAGCTCGGGTCGGCTCCGCCGACACCTCGCTGTGACATCTTCCCCCTCCGATGGCTTCGCCATGAGGGGGAAGAAAGCTGGTGCATGCGGATGGTCGCGCCGCGGTGTGCGGCGCTCGAGCCTCGATAGTCAATGCGGCGCCGAGGTGCTTAAAAGGCCAGCGGCTTAGCATGTTTCACCAGTGGCAGTTTGGCCACCGCTGCCGCCACAGCTTCCGGCACCGCGCCGTCGACCTCGATCAGCGCAATGGCGTCCTGGCCAGGCGCACTGCGGCCCAGGGTAAAGTTGGCGATATTGACCTTGGCGTCGCCCAACAGCGTGCCCAGCTTGCCGATGAAGCCCGGCTTGTCCTCGTTGACGACATAGAGCATGTGCGGCGCGAATTCCGCATCCAGGCCGATGTCCTTGATCTGGATCAGGCGCGGCCGCCCGTCGGAGAATACGGTGCCGGCGACGCGGCGCGTGGTGCCGTCGCTCATGGAAACAACCAGCTTGATATAGCCTTCATAGATTCCCTGCGCGTCGCGGCGGGTCTCGCTGACCTTGATGCCGCGCTCCTTGGCGATCACCGGGGCATTGACCATGTTGACTTCCGCCAGGATCGGCTTCAGCAGTCCGGTCAGGGCCGCCTGGGTGAGCGCGCGGGTGTTAAGCAGCGAGGGCGTGCCCTCAAAAATGATTTCCACGCCGGTCAGACTGGTGCCGGTCAGTTGGCCCGCAAACGATCCCAGTTTTTCCGCCAAGGAAATCCAGGGACGTACCTTCTGCGCTTCCGATGCCGAGATCGAGGGCATGTTCAGGGCATTGGTGATGGCGCCGGTCAGGAGATAGTCGGAAATCTGTTCCGCCACTTGCAGCGCGACATTCTCCTGCGCCTCGGTGGTGGAAGCGCCCAGATGCGGCGTGGCCACCACCCTGTCGCTGCCGAATAGAATGTTTTCCTTGGCTGGCTCGACCTCGAACACGTCCAGCGCCGCGCCGGCGACATGGCCATTGTCGATCGCCGCCTTCAACGCATGCTCGTCAATCAGCCCGCCGCGCGCGCAGTTGATGATGCGCACGCCCTTTTTGGTTTTGGCGATGGCGTCGGCCGACAGGATATTCTTGGTCTCCGCCGTCAGCGGCACATGCAAGGTGATGAAATCAGCCCGGGCCAGCAGGTCGTGCAGCTCCACTTTTTCCACGCCCAGGTCGTTGGCGCGCTCCTGCGACAGATAGGGGTCAAAGGCGATGACCCGCATCTTGAGACCCCTGGCACGGTCGGCGACGATCGAGCCGATATTGCCGGCGCCGATCAAGCCCAGCACCTTGCCGGTGATCTCCACCCCCATGAAACGGTTCTTTTCCCATTTGCCCGACTGGGTCGAGGCATTGGCGGCCGGCAGTTCGCGCGCCAAAGCCAGCATCAGCGAAATGGCGTGTTCGGCGGTGGTGATGGAATTGCCGAAGGGCGTGTTCATCACGATCACGCCGGCCGCCGTGGCGGCGGGGATGTCCACATTGTCCACTCCGATGCCGGCGCGGCCGATCACTTTCAGGTTCTTGGCCGCCCTCAGCACATCGGCCGTCAGCTTGGTGGCGGAGCGGATGGCGATGGCGTCATACTGGTCCACGATTTTGATGAGTTCTTCCTTGGCAAGGCCGGTCTTGACATCGGCATCGACGCCGCGCTCACGGAAGATGGCGACGGCGGCGGGCGACAGCTTGTCGGCGATGAGGACTTTGGGCATGGGCGTTCCTTCGCTGGATCGGGTTGGATCAATTGAGAACGGGATTGGCGGCTGCGCGCCGGTAGAAGGGCTCAGCCTGGAGCAGGGCGCTGGTCATGCCGGCGGGGTTGTAGCGGTCGACGCGTTGCACATCGAACATCAGGCCGGGGACGGAAGCCTGCGCCGCCGTTTCGATCGCCTGCATCAGCGACGGCCAATCGGCGCTTTGGCTTGCGGTTTCGATGCCGATCAAGGGATGCGGTTCTTGAGGGCGGTCGGCAAAGGCAACCTGGATCATCCAGGCGGTCTCGATCTCAGGTCGGGTTGCGAACAGCCGAGTCAGCATCTCTACCAGCGCGGCCGGATAAACCGCCTCGCCCACGATGGTGCGGATTTTCGCGCCCGGGCCGTCCAGAAGCTGACGCACCTGTTCGGGCGTCAGTTCCTTGCCGTATTCGGAAGCCGGATTGAGGATGACCGGCGCGCCGCGCGTCAGATCCAGCAAGGCGCGGCCATTGACGCTGAGATATTTGCTCTCCTGCTTCACATAGTCCTGCATGCGGACAAGCGAGGAGAAAACCGGCAGGTACTGGCCGCCATCCTTGACCCCCGTGACAAGGCTCACCTTGCCGCCGGGCGCGACGCTGAAGACATCGGTCGCGCTTTCATGGCCCTCGACACTGCCCAGCACCAGTAGGTCGCTCGCCAGCAGCAAACGATAGAAGTCCGGCGCGGCGTGCGGCTCCTTCACCGCCCTGACCAATGCCTTTTCCAGCGCATTTTCCGGAATGAACAGCATCCTCAGGTCTTTCGTCCCGTTCAGCCCTTGACCTGTTGCCAGGCCCATTCCAGCCAGGGCGTCAACGCCTCGATATCGGCTTTGTCCACTGTGGCGCCGCACCAGATGCGCAAGCCCGGCGGCGCCGCGCGATAGCCGGCAATGTCCAGCGCCACGCCTTCTTTTTCCAGGCCTGCGCTCATCTTCTTGATTTTTTCAGCCTTGGCATCTTCGGCAAGAGCGGTAAAGGCGGGGTCGGTGATGGCGATGCAGACGCTGGTGTTGGAGCGGATGGCGCCATCCTTGGCCAGGAATTCTGCCCAGGAGGTTTTCGCCACCCATTGTTCCAGCGCCTTGAGATTGTCGTTGGAGCGCTGGATCAAGCCCTTCAACCCGCCAAGGCCCTCCGCCCAGCTGAGCGCGTCAAGATAATCCTCGACCGCCACCATGGAGGGTGTGTTGATGGTCTCGCCCTCGAATATGCCTTCGACCAGCTTTCCGCCCTTGGTCATGCGAAAAATTTTTGGCAGCGGCCAGGGCGGCGTGTAGCTCTCCAGCCGCGCCACTGCACGGGGCGATAGGATCAAAATGCCGTGCGCAGCCTCTCCACCCAGCACTTTCTGCCAGGAGAAGGTGGCGACATCGAGCTTGTCCCAGGGCAGATCCATTGCAAAGGCGGCGCTGGTGGCATCGCAGATCGTCAATCCTTCGCGATTTGCGGGAATCCAATCGCCATTGGGAACCTTCACGCCGCTGGTGGTCCCGTTCCACACAAACACCGTGTCATGGGCGGGATTGTACTGGCCCAGGTCGGGAATTTCGCCATAGGGCGCCTTGAACACTCGGGCGTCTTTCAGTTTGAGCTGTTTCACCGTGTCGGTGACCCAGTCTTCGGAAAAGCTTTCCCAGGCAAACAGATCGACCGGCCGCGAGCCCAGCAGCGACCACAGCGCCATCTCGACGGCGCCGGTATCGGAGGCCGGCACGATCCCCAGCCGGTAGTCGGCGGGCAGGCCCAGCAGCTTCTTGGTGCGCTCGATGGCGTCCTTCAGCTTGGCCTTGCCGGGCTTGGAGCGGTGGGACCGGCCCACCAGGGCGCCCTTGAGGGCTTCAGGCGTCCAGCCCGGTCGCTTGGCGCAAGGTCCGGACGAAAAAAAAGGCCGCGCGGGACGCACAGCCGGATGTTTGCCTTCATTGGCAACTTCAGTCATCGCGGTTCATTCCTTCCAGAATGATAGCGCCTCGTTGGGGAGGCGTGGCCCGGAGCCGATATAGGCGGGCAGGGTGTGCGCCGTCAACGCACAATTGTGCAAAAGCAGCATGGGAACAGTGCGGCGCTTTGATGCGTTCTACCGCAGGCAGAAAATCACAGGATTTTCGATGGTTTCCGCACCCCACTCCGGCACCCGCCGCCTTCAGCCCGGCCGCAAACCCTCGCTCAACCTCCCGCTCGATAAGGTCAGCTTCATCATTCTCAAAGCCCGCGAGTATGACGCCAAGGAAGGCGACAGCGACCCCGATGAAGGCTCCAACGCCATCGACGATGGCCAGACCGACATCCTGACCGACAAGGAAGACGATCCCGTGCGCGAGGAACTGCTGGGGGCAATCCGCTCGCTCAACGAGGATGAACGCATGCGGCTGGTGGCGCTGGCCTGGGTTGGGCGCGGCACCTACAGCAAGGAAGAGTGGCGCGAGGCGATTGCCACGGCGCGCAGCGAGCATTCCCGCCGTACGGCGGAATATCTGCTCGGCATGCCGCTATTGGGCGATTATCTGGAAGACGGTCTTGCCGCCTTCGACGAAGGCATTGTGGACGATGCCGATATGCGAGAGGGGCTCAATTTCGAAGACCAGCCGTTGGGGAATATGAAAGACAGGCCGGCGCGGCAGTAACTCCATTTGTCATGGCCCGCGAGTGAGTAGCGACAGCGTACGAACGGGCCATCCAGATAAAATCGCGCTTATCTATCAGGAGTGTCTCAGAGCAGATCTTCAAGAGCTTAGAGCCTTCGCTGGATGGCCCACACTCCGGTGGGCCATGACACCTGGGCTTAAACGTCAATCTCGCCCGTCAGATACAAGGCGCAGTCGCCCTGGATGGTGGTGCGCTCGCCGTCGTCGGTGCATAGAAGATCGCCGCCACGCGCCGAAGCCTGCCGCGCCTTCAGTCTCTTCTTGCCCAACCGCTTGGCCCAGAAGGGCGTCAGCGCGCAATGCGCCGAACCGGTCACCGGGTCTTCCGGCACGCCGTAATAGGGCGCGAAGAAGCGCGAGACCATATCGTATGGATTGCCCCCACCCGACGCGGTGGCAAGCACCGAACCCGCACCGACTTGCATGGCCACGTCTTTCAGGTCGGCGGCAGGCGAAAGTGCTTTCACCTGTTCCGGCGTCTCCCAAACGGCAATCAGCGCCTTGGCCCCGGCGCCGCCCTTGGCGCTGATGAAGAGCTCCCTCGGCGCGGTGCTGTTGACGCTTCGTCCCAAGGCATCGGCAAAGCCGGCGGGCGAGGCGAAGGGTTCGGACGGTGCGGAGGGAAGCGACATCATATTCCCGTGCGCCGTTCCATCTTTTGGGCCTCGCGTCACCACCAGTTCGCCGGAACGCGTCCTGAAGCGCACCTGGTTGAGGGCGGTATCGACGAAGTTGAACACGACCCAGGCGCTGGCCAGCGTCGCATGCCCACACAAATCCACTTCGCGCGAAGGCGCAAACCAACGCAGGTCATAGTCGCCCGGACCGGTTCCCACGAAATAGGCGGTCTCGGCGACATTGTTCTCGGCGGCAATGTGCTGCATCAGCTCCGCGTCCAGCCAGGACTGGAGCGGCACGATGGCGGCGGGATTGCCTTCCAGGGGCTTGCTGGCGAAAGCGTCGACCTGCCAGATTTTGAGCTTCATGTTTTTCCCCTGTTGCGAGAGGAAAGCCTAGCGCGCGGCCACGACCCGGCAAGTGCTACCGGCGCATGCCTCCCCCGCGCGCGCGTCAGCGCGCTTGCATTGGCGGGCTGAGGTCGGCGACCAAGCCGACCGAACGCCGTAGCATCGCCTGCGATGCGAAGGCCGGAGGGGGTAACACTACGCAGGCGCGGGCAGGGCCGCCGTGCTCATCGCCGATTTCATGCCGCGTTGAAGCTTTTCGAAGGCACGCACCTCGATCTGGCGCACGCGCTCTCTGGAGACCCCATATTTCTGCGACAGCTCTTCCAGCGTGGCCGGATCGTCCTGCAGGCGGCGGGCCTGGATGATGTCGCGTTCCCGCTCGGTCAGGTCCTTCATCGCGTTCACCAAAAGTTGATGGCGTTCGCCCAATTCCTCGCGTTCGGCCAGGCGGGTTTCCTGATCGGCCGTGTCATCCGCCAGCCAGTCCTGCCATTCACTTTCTGATTCTGAGCGCAGCGGCGCGTTCAGCGAGGCATCGCCGCCCGACAGTCGCCGGTTCATCTCGGTCACTTCGGTTTCGGTCACGCCCAGCTGGTCCGCCAGCGTGGCGGTGTGATCGGGCGTGAGATCGCCTTCCTCGATGGCGCCGATATTGTTTTTGGCCTTGCGCAGATTGAAGAACAGCTTCTTCTGGGCGGCGGTGGTGCCCATCTTCACCATGCTCCAGGATCTCAGCACATATTCCTGGATCGAGGCGCGGATCCACCACATGGCATAAGTGGCCAGTCTGAAGCCCTTGTCGGGGTCGAAGCGCTTGACCGCCTGCATCAGCCCGACATTGCCTTCGGAGACGATTTCGGAAACCGGCAGGCCATAGCCGCGATAGCCCATGGCGATCTTGGCGACCAGGCGCAGGTGGGACGTCACAAGGCGGCGGGCGGCTTCCGGATCGGAATGCTCCTTCCAGCGCTTGGCGAACATGTATTCGTCTTCCGGCGACAACAGCGGAAATTTGCGGATCTCGCTCAGATAACGCGAGAGACCGGATTCACCCGACAGAATGGGCAGGCCACGACTACTCATCAATCCCCCTTCGTGCCGAAGGTCGAGGTCGGAAAGAACGACAACGCCTGAACGCCACAGCGGTTTAGGAAATAAGACCAGTTAAGCTTTATTCAATCCCCTGAGCGCCCCGACAAGTTCCGCAAAATCCGCAGGCCAGGGGGCCTCGAAACGCAAGGTCTTGTGCATGCTAGGGTGTTGGAATCCCAGGACAAAAGCGTGCAGCGCCTGGCGGGGAAAGCCTGCCGCGGCCGCAAATGCCTGCTCCTCCGCCGGCGTTTTGGGCCGGGGCGCCGCCCGGTTGCGGCCATATTGCGCATCCCCCACCAGGGGGTGTCCCAGATGGGTGAGGTGGACGCGGATCTGGTGGGTGCGCCCGGTTTCCAGCCGGCATTCGATCAGGGCGGCAAAAGCGCGGCCGGTTTCCAGCTGGGATGGGGAGCCGAACTTCTCGATCACTTTGTAACGCGTGGCAGCCCTTTTTCCTCCGGCACGCAGCACCGTCATGCGTTTCCTGTCAAACGGGCTGCGCCCGATCTGGCTTTCGATCGTGCCGGAGGCATCGCGCGGGCTTCCCCACACCACGGCATTGTAGGCGCGCTCAATAGTGTGATTGGCGAACTGCTTGGCAAGGCTTGCCATGGCGCGTTCGGTCTTGGCCGCCACCAACAGGCCCGACGTGTCCTTGTCCAGCCGGTGCACGATGCCGGGCCGCTCTTCCCCGCCGATCCGCAAGACGCCGGGGCCGCAATGGGCAATCAGCGCATTGACCAAAGTGCCGTCGGGATTTCCGGCAGCCGGATGCACCACCAGGCCCGGCGGTTTGTTGATGATGATCAGATCCTTGTCTTCATAGACCACATCGAGCGGAATATCCTGGCCCTGCGGCACAGCCGGCGCGGTGGGCGGTAGGACGACGGTATAACTTTCGCCCGGTTTGACCCGATGATTGGCGTCTTTTATCGTCCGACTTTGTTGTCCTGGAGGGGCCAACAAAACCGCTTCGCCGTCGAGCAATTGCTTGAGCCGCGAGCGGGAGAAATCGGGCAGGGTGGCGGCCAGGAAACGGTCCAACCGCCAGCCGGCGTGATCTTCACGGGCAAGCGCCGTGCGCCGGTCGCTCAAGGAGTCTTCTGTGTCCGACATGCCTGTTCACACCCAAGTCCCGCCGCCGGCGACCAGCCGCCGGACTGCGTGGGTGATCGTCATTATCATGAGCACGCTTTTTGTGCTGGCTCTTTTGGGCACGATTTGGGGCGTCATCCGCCAGGCGCATATCTTCATGGCCGCCAGAGAACAATCCGGGGCCAGGGCGAACGCGCCTGCCGAGGTTCAGACAGGCGCAGCCGCCACCGTCACGCTGGCGCCGGGCACGCGAATTCTCTCCGCCACCACCGACTCCGGCAAGCTGGTGCTGCATGTGGCAACGCCGTCAGGCAGCGAGGTGGAGATCATCGATCTTTCCACCGGCAGGTTGACCGGCCGGGTCAAGGCCGCGCCTGCCGATCCCCAATGACGCGCGCGGCCCTGGCGCAAGCTTTGCGGGCGCGGATCTTGGATGAAGCGCGCGCGGCCTTTCCCC
>DATHLY010000130.1:0-6462 GCA_035487655.1 Rhizomicrobium sp.
GATCCGGACATCCGGGACACGGCCAATCTGCCCTAGCCGGGCAGCTCCGCCGCGAGTGCTGGAAAGAGCGCGTTGCCCGGATCGAGCTTGCCCAGCAGCCTTTCACAGGCCACGCGCGCCTCAGCCGTCCAATCGGCCGAAAGCGAAGCGGCAAGCTGCGCCTGGCTTTTTAGGATCACGCCATCGTCCAGCACTTTCAGGCCATTGTCGCGCAAGGTCGACCCGGTGGTGGTGATGTCCACGATCACTTCCGCTGTGCCGGCAGCCGGCGCGCCTTCTGTGGCCCCAAGCGATGGCACGATGCGATAATCCGATATTCGCGCTTGGGCGAAGAAGCTGCGGGTGAGTTGGGCATATTTTGTCGACACGCGCAGCCTTCGCCGGTGCGCCTGGGCGTAAGCGGCGCAGACATCGTCCAGATCGGCCATGGTCGCGACATCGATCCAGGCTTGGGACACCGCCACCACCACATTGGCAAAACCGAAGCCCAAGGGTTTGATCAGATGCATGCGCCCTTCCAGCTCGGGCGCCTCCTCGCGCAGCAAGTCCTCGCCGGTGATGCCCAAATGAATATCGCCCGTCAGCAGGGACGATGCGATCTCCGACGCCGACAGCAGCATCACGTCCACGTCGGGGAAACCGGAAAAACTGGCGCGGTAGCCGCGCGCACCCGCTGTCTGCTCGATTTCCATGCCCGCGGAAGCAAACCAGGCGTTGCAATTGTCCTTCAGCCGCCCCTTGGAGGGAATTGCCAGCGTCAGCATCATGCCGCTCCCGCCGCTTTGGCGGCCAGGACTCGTTCCGTGCGGATGGCGCAACCGATGGCGCTGACAGGTTTCTTGGCGCCCAGCATCTCCATCATCGTGTCATAACGGCCGCCGCCCGCCACTTGCACCAGGCCTTCCTTGTCACGCGCCCACAGCTCGAAAACAAAGCCGGTGTAATATTCCATGTTGCGGCCGAAATGGGCGGTGAACTGGACGCGGCCTAAGTCCACGCCCAGACCCTTCAGCGTGGCAAGCCGCGCCTCCATGGCCTCAAGCTCGGCGTCGAGATTGATGTCGATGGTCTTGAGCAGCCCGCGCACTTTGGCGAGGGCCTCCTGCGCCGGGCCGGAAATATCCAGCAATGCGGCAACCGCATCGGCGATCTTGCTGTCCAGGTGCAGGCGAGCTGCCTCCGCCGCGCGGTCGAGAGCACGCGCGATGATTTCCTCGCGTGAACGCCCGGCCAAAGGCGCGTCCGCGCGCGCGTCCAGCAGGACTTCGATTTCGGCCCGCGTGCCCGGCAGGCTGGGCCGACCGTCACCATGGCCCAGCCAATACAGCAGAGACTCGACGTAACCGGCCCGCCAGAAGTGGCGCTTGAGGCGCGAGCGCCATTGCGGCGGAAGCTGGAGCGCATCCACCAGGGCACCAAATAAAGCGAGATCGCCGATACGCAGCGAAAAATCCTTCAGCCCGCATACCCGCAGGGCTTCCACCGCCAGCGACAGCACTTCGGTATCGCCCGCCGCCCGATCCTCTAGGCCCAACAGTTCCGCATCGGCCTGGAAGAATTGGGTGGGACGATGCGGTTCGCCCGGCTGGTGGCGGAAGACCAGACCGTGATGGCAAATACGCGCGGGAAAGGGCGCGCCCGACAACACGGCGTGGCGGCAAATGGGAATGGTGAGATCGGGGCGAAGCGCCAGCTCGCGCCCGGATGGGTCCATCAGCGTAAAGGTGCGGCGGCGGATTTCCTCACCCGAACGATCGAGGAAAATTTCGGCCGGCTGCAACACCGATGGCTCTTCATTGGCATAACCGCGCGCCGTGAAGACGCCCAAGATAGGCGCGGCCAGCGCCTCGAGCGCCTGGCTGGCGGCGGCGTCATAGTAAGGAAAGGCGGCCATCAGCTATTTCCCTTTTGGGGGCCTTTCAGCATCGCCTTGATTTCCGCCACCAGGTCGGCCCGTTTGACGCTTTTCTGGGCTTCGCGATTGCCCACCCATGCCTCGCGGCTTTCGACCGACTTGGCCAGTTCCGCGCCCAGCGCGAGATCCTTGAGCGTGACTTCGCCGCGCGCGCGCTCGTCGCCGCCCTCGATCACCGCGATGGCAGCGCCGCGCTTGTCGGCATACTTCAACTGGTCGCCCATCTTGCCGGCGCCGACATAGGCTTCGGCGCGCAAGCCCGCGGCGCGCAGTTCCTGCACGATGGCGAAGGACGCGGCGGCTTCCGTTTTGTCGAACACGGTGACTACCACCAGGGGCGGCAATGCGGATTGTTGCGCGCGCAGCGCCGACAACAGCCGGCTCACGCCAATGGAAATGCCCGCCGCCGGCACGCGCTGGCCGGTAAAGCGCGCCACCAAGTCGTCATAGCGCCCACCGCTGGCGATGGAGCCGAACACAATTTCCTCGCCCGCCTCATTGGTGACGGGTCCGGTGAGCTGACCCTCCCAGACCGGGCCGGTGTAATAATCCAAGCCACGCACCACGCCGGTGTCGAACATCACCCGGTCGGGGCCATAGCCGCAGGCCGACAACAGCTTGACGATCTGTTCCAGCTCATTGAGGCCCTCGGCACCCACTTGGCTGGTGGAGATCAGAGTGGCGATCTGATTGAGATGTGTTTCTTCGTCCTTGGCATCGGGCGCCACAAAGGCCAGGACACGCTGCACCTGCTCGTCATTGAGCCCGGCGCCCTTGGTGAAATCGCCGGATTCGTCCTTGCGGCCCGCGCCCAGCAACGCCGACACGCCGTCCACGCCCAACCGGTCCAACTTGTCGATGGCGCGCAGCACAATGCCGCGCCGCGCACGATCTTCCAGCGGAATGCCCGCCACTTCCAGCACACCATCCAGCAGCTTGCGGTTGTTGATCTTGACCATATAGCCGCCGCGCTTCAGCCCCAGCGCCTCCAGCGTGTCGCACAACATCATCAACAGCTCGGCATCGGCGGAGGGCGATGCGCTGCCCACCGTATCTGCATCGAACTGGACGAATTCGCGGAAGCGTCCCGGCCCCGGCTTTTCATTGCGCCACACTGTCCCCGTCTGATAGCGCCGGAATGGCTTGGGCAGATTCTGAAAATTGGCCGCGACATGACGCGCCAAGGGCGCGGTCAGGTCATAGCGCAATGACATCCACTGATCGTCATCGTCCTTGAGCGAGAACACGCCGTCATTGGGCCGGTCCACGTCCGGCAAGAACTTGCCCAGCGCATCGGTATATTCGAAGGCCGGGGTCTCCAACGGCTCAAAGCCATAGCTTTCATAGACGCCGCGGATGGTCGCCAGCATCTTCTGTTCGGCCATGATCTCGCCCGCCCCCCGGTCGCGGAATCCGCGCGGCAGCCTGGCCTTGGGTTTGGATTGCTTGGGCGAACTCATCGGACGGACTGGAATCTTTGGATTGGCGGGGGTTGTACCGGCCCCTCGATGCGGCGGCAAGGAACTGCCCCCGCTCCCCCATAAAATATTATAAATCAAAGACTTACAAGCGCGCCGCTTTACCGCTTGCGCTCCCCCATGTTGCAATGCGAACTAGCGAATTATAGCTGGGAGAGAGCATTCGTGGCGGAAAGCAAAGTCTATCCCGATGCCGCATCGGCCCTGAAGGGCCTCACCTTCAACGGCATGACGGTGATGTCGGGCGGCTTCGGGCTTTCGGGCAATCCCGAAAACCTGATCACCGCACTCAAGGAAGACGGGGTCAAGAACATCACCGTGATCGCCAACAATTGCGGCGCCGACGGGCTGGGCCTATGGGTGCTGCTGAACAACGGCCAGATCAAAAAGATGATCTCGTCCTATGTGGGTGAGAACAAGCTGTTCGAGGAACTGTTTCTCAATGGCAAGCTGGAATTGGAATTGAACCCGCAAGGCACGCTGGCCGAGCGCATCCGCGCCGGCGGCGCGGGTATCCCGGCCTTTTACACGCGCACCGGCGTGGGCACCATCGTGGCGGACGGAAAGCCCACCGACGTGTTCGACGGCTTAACCTATGTCCGCGAGACCTGGCTGCGCGCCGATCTTTCTATGGTCAAGGCTTGGAAAGGCGATACCGAAGGCAACCTCGTCTATCGCAAGACCGCACGCAATTTCAATCCGGTGATGGCGACGGCGGGCAAGGTGACGATCGCGGAAGTGGAAGAGCTCGTTCAACCAGGTCAACTCGACCCCGACCAGATTCACACGCCAGGCATCTTCGTGCAGCGCATCCTGCAAGGCAAAGATTACAAGAAACCGATCGAGCGAGTGACGACACGTCCCCGCCCTGTTCAGGGAGGCGTGTGATGGGCTGGAGCCGCGAAGAGATCGCCGCTCGCGCCGCGCGCGAATTGCAGGATGGCTTTTATGCCAATCTGGGTATCGGCATTCCCACCCTGGTGGCGAATTACATTCCGTCGGACGTGAAGGTCACGCTGCAAAGCGAGAACGGCATGCTGGGCATGGGCCCCTTTCCCTATCCGGGCGAGGAAGATCCCGATTTGATCAATGCCGGAAAACAGACGATCACCGAACTGCCGAGCACCAGCTATTTTTCCTCCGCGGACAGCTTCGCCATGATCCGCGGCGGCCATATCGACCTGTCTGTCCTGGGCGCCATGGAAGTGTCGGAGGATGGCGACATCGCCAACTGGATGATCCCCGGCAAGATGGTCAAGGGCATGGGCGGCGCCATGGACCTGGTGGCGGGGGTCAAAAGGATCGTGGTGGTGATGGAGCACACCAACAAGGCGGGCGAATCCAAGATTCTGAAGAAATGCACCTTGCCGCTGACCGGCACGCAATGCGTGGACATGATCATCAGCGATCTCTGCGTTTTCACGCGGGAACGCGGCAAGGGCGGGCTGAAGCTGATTGAACTGGCGCCAGGGGTGACGCTAGAAGACGTAACCGCAAAAACAGAAGCAAAATTCACCAGCGCGCTCTAGGGTCACCCATGTCTCCACGTTTGCGACGCCGCCTTTGGCGGCACCATCTCCCGTTGGCATTGCTGTCGGCCGCCACCATCGGGGTGCTCTATGTCACCCGTCCCTATCCCGATGTGATCACGCGGTTGAGCTTTTCCACTGCCTGGCCCGCTCTGGTCTTGTTGACCGTGACTCTTCTGATTGGACCGTGGCGCAGCCTGCGAGGCAGGCCACCGACGCTGTCGGTGGATTTGCGCCGCGACATCGGCATTTGGGGCGGCATAGTGGGCGTCACCCATGCCATCATCGGCCAGTGCGTGCATCTGCGCGGTCGGCCCTGGCTTTATTACGTTTATGAAAAGACGCAAGAGCATCTGGTGCCGTTGCGCCATGATATGTTCGGCTTTTCCAACGACACTGGATTGGTCGCTGGACTGATGCTGCTGGCCTTGCTGGTGACTTCCAACGACGCATCCTTGCGAAAATTGGGACAGCCGGGCTGGAAAAGCCTGCAGCGCTGGAATTATGTCTGCTTCGGCCTCACCGTCCTGCACACTTTCGGCTATCTGATCGGCGTTGAAAGCCTCAAATGGGCTTCCATCGCCACCGCCAGCCTGTGCGCTCTCCTTGCCGCACTGTTGCAATATCGAGGCTGGCGCCGGATTAGCTTATTTGAGCGGGCCGCCAACCGTCGCTGATCCGTTTCCGCTGCATCCCGTCGCGCCATAGCGGGCAAATTTCTGGATGCGCTTTCCGGTATCGACTTCCGCGGTATAGATATTGCCGTGACTGTCCAGGCTGACCTGGTGCAGCCAGTGGAATTGGCCGGCATCACGCCCCGAACGCCCCAGCCGCCCCAATTCGTCGAGATTGCTGCGGTTGAGCAGATAGATGGTCATGTTGGAATTGTCGCCGACATAGAGGCAGCTCTGCGCCTGGTCCTTGGAGAAATTCAGCGACACCGAGGTGCCCGGCATGGCCGGGATGGTCTCGGTGTTGCCGCTGATCGCCTGCTCGGCCACAAAGCCGCACTTGCCCGCCAGGCCATCGGGATTGCTGCAGGGTTTGCCCAATGACGGATCCCTGCTGTCGAACACCTGGATTCGGTCATTGCCCCGGTCGCAGACATAGATTTTGCCGTCGTCCGCGATCTTCACGCAATGCACCGGATTGCGGAAGAAGGCCGGCTTCTTCACGCCCTTCAGGCGATCGGTCACCCAACGCCCACCTGCGGCAGCGCCCGCATCGTCCACCGGATTGGAGCCATAGGCGCCGAAATGGCCGATATATTTGCCGGTGTCGGCATCGACGATGAGGATGCGGCGGTTGCCGTAACCGTCGGCGACATAAAGGCGGTTGGTCTTGGGGTCCACCACCATATCCGCCGGCAGAAAAAGCAGCGGCGTGCCGTTGATGCCGCCATTGGTGTCGTTGCTGGCAGGCGCAACGGGCGTTCCCCCGATGCGCATCTTGAAATTGCCATCCTGGTCGAATTTCAGCACAAAGCCGTCGCCGCCTTGTGGGTGCGTGGTCCAGCTGGAGGCAGGATCGACCGGCTTGG
>DATHLY010000131.1:0-9141 GCA_035487655.1 Rhizomicrobium sp.
AATTACAAGTTGATCCAAGTGGTTCTATCCACAAGGGAAAATGGGAACTTCGGGAACTTGGAATCTGACTCGCAGTCAGGAATGCGCGCGGGTGCTCAGTCGCGACTTCAGCGCGGCCCGCGTTGCTTGACGCAGACGTCCTTCAGAGCGCCAACGGATCAGGACGCAACTGGATATGCACCACCTTGCTGGTGGTGCCTTTGCCACCTTCCATATGCTGAGGCGTGCGCGTGCCATAGGTTGCCCAAAGCCCGCGTCCTTTCCAGCCGACCTTGGCATCGTCGATGCGACCATCCAGGCCTTTGGCATAGAAGCCCATGGGATAAGGCACGCGCAGAGTCATGTACTTGCCGTTTACCAGCGCGAACAGTGCATCGGAGGCATTGCCGGTCGCGATCGGGACGTTCTTGCCCAAACCAAACGTGTCGTACTGATCCACCCAGGCGTAATAGCTGGCCTCGGCACTGCCGGAATCCTTGACGTCGCGGAACTGCGGCCCGGGGAAGGGATAAAGCGTCCAGCCTTCGGGGCACTGCCTTCCGGTGGCGTTCGGTCCGTTCAGCGGCCCTTTGCATTTGCGACGGTCGAAACTGGCGAAATGACCGCTGGCCAGGACCGTCCACACCACGCCGTTGTGATCGATGTCCATGCCGCGCGGCGAATAGCCGTGCACCGGCGCTTTGGGATCGTCAATCGGCGGCTGATAGACTTCCGCCAAGGTGGTCTCCGGCGGATGCGCGCCCAAGGAGAGCCGCACGATCGCACCGGGGAAACCCACCGACGAGCCCCAGATCGAGCCGTCGGACGGATTGGGCGCAACGCCATAGAAGCCGGCATTGATGCGCATGTCCTTCTTGGGGTCCATCGGCTCGCCTGGTTCGGTATAGGCATCGCGCTTGCCATTGCCATTGGTGTCGACCACCAGTGCGGTCCAGCCTTGCGCTTTTTGCGCGTCATGTGTGGCGTCCCAGATTTTGGTGTCGAACCAGCCCACGACCGGCCCGCCACCGCTGGTCCAGACCCGGTCCTGGGCGTCGAATTGCAGATGATGGGTGGCATAGCAGGTATCGATCGGCGTGAAGACCTTGGTCGCCGGATCGTACACCGCAAGCTGGCGGCCCGATGTCTTCACGGGGAACAACTTGGCGGAAGGATGGCTGGAGCCTTCCTTGCAGAAAGAAGGCGCATTGTCGGGCGCCCGCACTCGTGTGGTGAACCACACCCGGCCCTTGGCGTCGAACATGGGATTGTGAATCGTGGTCTGGCTGTTCCAGATCGCTTCCCGTCCCCAATAGGGCGAAGGATTGGGAATGTCATTGTCTTTGCTGTTGGGCGTGTCGGGATCAAGAACCAGCGCCTTGACTTCGCTCTTCTCATGTTTGACCGGATCCAGCACTGGAATGAAGTCGCTGCTTTCTTCCGGCGAGCCGTAGATCTTGCCATAGGCGTTCACGGTCGGATTGCGCCGGTCGGTGGAATTCTCGTCATGCAGATAGGCCTTGGGTGTGTTCCAATCCCACAGGGTGATGACGATATTGCGTTCCCTGCCTTGCGGGCGTTGCGGCTTGGCGAAAGGCAGTTCGCCCGCGGCGATGCGTTCGCTCCAGTCACCGAACAAGGCAAGCGCCCGCTGGGTATCGAACCGATTGATGGAGCCGATCATGTTGTTGCCGGCCTGGCCGACCTGGATGCGATGCTCCCAGGCGGCGGCCGAGGACTCGAACTGGCCCAGCGATTTTTCGATATTGCGTGTCGCCGCGTCGCCCAGCTGATGGCAGGTGAAACAGCCGTCGGTTTTCACGAGGTCCAGCCATTGCTCCTGGCTCTGCATCTTATTGGCCATGCCATTGCCGCCCGGCTTGGGTCCAGTGCCGGGAAACTCGCTTTTGACTGGGATCTTCAGCATCGAATACCAGTAGATCGCCGGATAATATTGCGCCGCCGCCTTGGCATCGGGGGCTAGCACCGCTTTCAGGTCCAGCGTCTGTCCGGGACGGGTTTGGACTTTTTGGGAATCGACCAATCCATAGCCGCGCACCCAGATGGAATAGCTGGCCGCCGGCAGATCGGGCAGGACATAACGGCCGGCATCATCGGTGACCACGATCTTGGCGTATTTGGTGGGAAGGTCCTTGGTTTCGGCGATGACCCAGACGCCGGCCTCCGGCCCGCGAGGGCCGGCGACCACACCGCCGATGCTGTGCGTATCAATCGCGACTTTCGGAGATTGTGCCGCGACGGGAGGCCAGGATAGGAACAGTGCGGTTCCACTCAGAAGGATGGCGGCGCCAATACCGTGCTTGGTAGCCATGACGGATTACCTCCCTTTATTGTGGATATTCTGGTCGCAGTCTGTCCTGGATGTTCCGCTGATAATTCCACTGAAAATTGTCTGGGGCATGAGCTTAGTCCCAGCCGGCCCGCGCGAAAAGCACCGCCCAGACGTGATGGCGGCTTTTCGAAAAATTTGACGTTTAAGGCCTGTTAAGGGTGGGCTCCCTAGCGTGGCGGCACAGCCCTGTTTTCCCGAGATATTTCCCATGCCGCCCGCTCTCCGAACCGCCTGCCAAACAGCTTGGGAGGCGGCCTGACCATGTCGCATTTTGCGTTATTGAAGGAACTGCCCAGCCGGACCGCATCATGGCCTCGGCGGCCAGCGAATTCTCCACCCAAGTGCGTGCCGAATTCGGCAAGCTGGTCGCCGCCAACGCCGCGCATTTCAGCCAGGCGGCGGTCTAGCCAAGGCGGAGGAATTCGGCGGCCTATATGAAAGCGTGCCGGTCCGGGCCGCCCAGCGGGCCCTGCGCGTTTGGAAGGGCGGACGGGCGGCTAGGCTGTGGCGTCCAGCAGGGCTTTGAACATCTGCGACGAGGCCTTGTAGGCCAGAAGACTGGCGCGAAAGCTGCTTTCCGCCACTTTGAGATTCACGAGCTCTGTCGGCAATTCCTGATTTGGTTGGGCAATCATGCCCTGCATATTTGCGTAGGGCGCGGCAGGATCGTAAGCGAGCGGAAAGGTTGGCGTGACCGGCTGCGACCATGCGGTCGCGCCCCCGGCCGGCATCGAAGACTGTGAATTGACGATGTTGGAAGCGGCCGAGGCCAGCTGTGTCGAAGCGGCTTGCATGCCCGACAGTGCGATGCTCATGGCATTGTCCATAATCCCATCCTGATCGGCAGTCGTATATGCCATCCCAACAAATTGCATTGCATTTTAAGCGACGGCGCCTTGCCAAAAGGGAGAAAATCCCAAAAGGTTTAGTTGGGGGACTTGTCCATGGAGACTGACGCAGGATCGGAAAGGAAGCCCGCTTTCCTGGCGGGGATGCCGGTCTGGTTCTATGGCGTGGCCGCGGCCCTGTTGATCGGGATACAGGTGGCGATCCTGCATGGCTTCGGCCAACCCTTGATCGCGGCAAGCGGACGAATTCTGTTGTGGGTGGGCGACCCCAGGAGTTCTGATACATCGCAACAGCTGACGGACTGGTACAGCTTCTCCCACATCATCCATGGATTCATTTTTTTTGGGTTGCTTCGCGTCTTTGCTCCGCATCTGCCGTTCGGTGTCCGGTTGCTTATGGCGATGGTGGTCGAGATCGGTTGGGAGGCGGCAGAGAATTCACCTGCGGTCATCCAGCACTATCGCAAACAAGCGCTCGCCGCCGGCTATGTGGGTGACAGTATTCTCAATTCGGTCTCCGACACGTTCATGATGACACTCGGTTTCTTCTTTGCCTCCCGCGTGCCCGCCCGCACGGTCATCGCTCTGGCGATAGGATTGGAACTGTTTACCGCTTTCGCCATTCGCGACAACCTGACCCTCAATGTTGTCAATCTGATCGCACCGTCGGATTGGGCCCCGATACAGGCTATCCACGATTGGCAGGCGGGGGCGGAGAAAGCGCCCGGTCGCTGAGTGGCGAGGCGGGAGAAAAATCCCGCTTTTTCAATCCCTTAGAGATTTTGTTTCTTCGCCTTTACCGAGAATTCAGCCACTTGCCGCAAATTGGGAGAGGGCCGCGCAACAGCGGTCTCAGCACATCATGGCTTGAAGGGTCCGCTTATGACTGCCGGCTTTGCCCTGTTTCTGCTCGACGCCTTTGCGATTGCAGCATTCTGGCCTTTGGCGGTCCTTTTTGTTCTGCACGGCGCGCCTGCCTTTCAGGTTCCTCTGTTCGCCTTCGTCCAGCTGGGCTTTCTTTATGCTTTGGGGCTGTACCGCAAGGAAAGCGTCTGCGGGTTCGACAAGGCGCTTCGCCGCGTTCCCATGGTCGCCGCGCTTTCGGTGGCTATGTCCAGTTTGGTTGCGGCCATCCTTGGCTTGAATGTTTCGGTCACGCTGTGCGTACTGGCCTTTGGCAGTTTTACCGGCTGTGCCGCGGCAGCACGGTCGTGCTTTGCGTTGCTTAGGCGGCATGCCTGGCTTCGACCGCATCTGTTGGTCATCGGCGCCGGCAAGCGCGCCTTCGATCTCTTACAAATGCTGCGCGTCCAGGGCCGGCATCTGCAATACGACTTGACCTTTGTGCATGAGGAGAATTTTGGCGCAATCGACCAGCGCCTGGCCGAGGATACGGAGTGCCGCATCGTCACCTGTTCCGGCAATTTGCTGAGATTGGCCGAGCAGGTGGGCGCGGACGAAATCGTTGTCGCCCCCGATGACCGACGTGGCATGACCCTGGAGTCGCTAATCACTTGCCGGGCCAACGGCTATCCGGTTTCCCAATATATGAGCTTCCTGGAAAAGGAGATTTCGCGTATCGACATCAAGCGGCTGGACATGGCCTGGATGCTCTATTCGGACGGTTTCCAGATCAGTCCCATCGGCCGCGCCTTGAAGCGCGCTTTCGACATCGTCGTCAGCCTGATGATCCTAGTGCCGTTCTCGCCTGTGCTGCTGGTCGGAATGCTGGCGGTATGGCTGGGCGACCGCCAGAGTGTGTTCTACCGCCAGGAACGCGTCACTCAGGGTGGCCGCAGTTTTCGTATCCTGAAATTGCGCACCATGCGGATGGATGCGGAGAAAGCTGGCGCGGTCTGGGCGGCGCAGGGCGACAGCCGGGTCACGCCCGTGGGCCGGTTCCTAAGACGCACGCGTATCGATGAACTCCCCCAGCTGTTCAATGTGCTGGCCGGCGACATGTCGCTGGTGGGCCCCAGGCCCGAACGGCCGGAATTCATCGAGGAACTCGCCAAGCAACTCCCGCTCTATCATGAGCGCCATGCGGTCAAGGCCGGGCTAACGGGTTGGGCGCAGGTCAATTATCCCTATGGTGCGTCGTTGGACGATGCCCGCTCCAAGCTGAGTTACGATCTCTATTATGTGAAGAACTTCAATCTGCTGCTGGATTTCAAGATCATGCTGCAGACCCTGCGCGTGGTGGTGTGGGCTGGCGCGGACGCGCGTTAGCGGCCCCAAGCCGATGCCCGAGTTGACCCAATAATTGCGGGCGCGTATTTTCTTCGCCAGCTGACCGGTCATTATCCCAGCGGCTTTTGCAAGCCGCTTCTGACGCGAGGTCGTGATGCTGCGGAAATCCCTGCTTTTGACTGGTGCGGTTCTTTTCACGGCTTCGCCGGCGCTGACGCAAAATGTCCAATTGCCCGACGGCCCTGGCAAAAGCACGGTCGAACAGGCCTGTGCCGCCTGCCATGCGCTCTCCAATATCACCAGGGCCGGACACAGCCCACAGGAGTGGAACACGGTCCTGCACATGATGGTCAATGTCGGTGCGAAGGTGCCGCCCGATCAGTTCGCCACCGTCGCGAATTATCTCGCCACAAACTTTCCCCCCAAACAGCTGCCGGCCGCCGCAATCATTGCGGGCGCCGACCATGTCGTCATCAAGGAATGGGATGTTCCCACACCCGGCTCGCGTCCTCATGATCCGATGTACGCGCCCGATGGTTCGGTCTGGTACACCGGCCAGATGGCCAATGTGCTGGGGCGCTTCGATCCCAAGACGCAGCAGTTCAAGGAATATCCCCTTAAGACGCCCGGCTCAGGGCCGCATGGGCTGATCGCCGATCATGACGGCAATGTCTGGTTCACCGCGAACTTCAAGGCCTATATCGGCAAGCTCGATCCCAAGACCGGCCAGGTTACCGAATATCACATGCCCGATCCGGCCGCGCGCGATCCCCATACCTTGCTCCTCGCGCCCAATGGCAATATCTATTTCACCGCCCAAGGCGCCAATATGGTGGGCCGCCTCAATCCCAAAACGGGCGAGATCAAGCTTGCTTCATCGCCCACGCCGCGTTCCAACCCTTACGGCATGGTGATCGATTCCCATGGCGCGCCCTGGTTTGTAGAGTTCGGCAGCAACAAGGTGGCGCACATCGATCCCGACACGCTAGAGATCCGCGAATTTGTCCTGCCCAATCCGGAGTCGCGGCCGCGCCGCGTGGCCATTACCCATGACGATATGATCTGGTATTCCGACTATTCGCGTGGCTATTTGGGCCGTCTCGATCCCAAGACCGGCAAGGTCACCGAATGGCCCTCCCCTGGCGGAGCAAGCTCGCAGCCCTATGGCATCACCGCTTACGGCGACGCCATCTGGTATAGCGAATCCAACACCGAGCCCAACACGCTGGTGCATTTCGACATCAAGACCCAGAAGTTCGAGACTTGGCCAATTCCATCGGGCGGGGGCGTGGTGCGGAACATGGTTGTCACGCCGGACGGCAATCTTTGGCTTGCCTGCAGCGGCGTGAACAAGATCGCCTTTGTGGAAGTCCAGAAGGCTTCGGCGGGGAATTAGTTTTCACGCATCAAAGCTTCGACATGAGCGGCTGCTGAGCCGGCGAGCGCCCTCAGGTCATATCCGCCTTCCAGGATCGACACCATGCGTCCCTGGGAATGGCGGCATGCGGCTTCCAGCAAGCGCGACGTGACCCAAGCAAAGTCGGGCTCTTCCAGCTCCAATCCTGCCAGCGGATCGGCGCGATGGGCGTCAAATCCCGCCGACACCAGCACAAGCTCGGGCGCAAAGGCGTCCAGCGCCGGCAGGATCCTAGTGTCAAAGGCACGGCGGAAACCGGCGCCATTGGTACCGGCGGGCAGGGGCGCGTTGACCACATTGCCCAAACCGGTTTCCTCAGCCGCGCCCGTTCCCGGATACAGCGGAAATTGATGGCTGGAGGCGAAAAACAAGGTCGGATCGCTTTCCACCACGGCCTGAGTGCCGTTGCCATGATGGACGTCGAAATCCACGATGGCCACGCGGCCGATTCCGCACGCGGCCTGCGCATGGCGGGCGGCGATGGCGATGGAATTGAATAGGCAGAATCCCATCGGCCGGTCCGGCTCGGCGTGATGGCCGGGTGGCCGGACCGCGCAAAAGGCATTCTTCGCCTCTCCCGCCACCACCGCGTCCACCGCCGAGGTGATGGCGCCAATGGCGCGGAGCGCTGCCTGGCCGGAAGCCGCCGACAAAATCGTGTCGGGATCGAGCGCGGTGCGGCCGCTTTGCGGGACGCTGGCCAGCACTGCCGCGACGAAACGCTGCCCATGCACGCGCGCCGCATCGCTTTTGCTGCCCAAGGGCGCATCCCGCCGCACAAGCGAGCGGAATTGGGGCTCGTCCATGGCCTTCAGGACCGCAGACAGGCGCCCCGGACATTCTGGATGCCCGACGCCCGGATCGTGGGCGATACAGTCGGGATGGGTTACGAGCAAGGTGGCCATGGCAACCGTCACACAACCGGCTTTCCGGCCCGTTTTAGCAGTCCGTGGAGCGCTGGCACAGAGCGGCATTGGCCGCTATTTTATTCCGCGACACTGCTTCTTCCGGATCCAAAAATTATGACGCCCATGGCACCGACCCGGCGCGGAAATCGTATCCGCGCAAGCTGGATTTCGTTGTTGACAATGGCCGCAGTTGTGACGCTGGCGGTAACGAGTGCGCGCGCCGACGAAGGCATGTGGACCTTCGACAATTTTCCGTTTCCCGCGGTGAACACCAAATATGGAACCCGGATCGATCAGGCATGGCTCGATCGCATCCGCCTCGCGGCCGTGCGCCTGTCCAGCGGCTGTTCCGCCTCCCTGGTCACGGCCCAGGGCCTGGTACTGACCAATCACCACTGCGTCCGTGATTGCGCCCAACAGCTGTCCAATCCGCCGATCGATTATGCGAAGGACGGATTTATCAGTGCCCGCCGCGAAGACGAAAAACTTTGCCCCGGCATGGTGGCGGAAATCCTTGTTTCGATCGGGGACGCGACATCGCGCATTGTTCCGGCGACGGCCGGCAAGACCGGCCAGGATTTCGTGAAAGCGCGCGACGCCGAGATCGCCGCAGTGGAGAAGGAAGGCTGTACCGGTAAGGAAGACAAATATCGCTGCCAGGTCGTAACCCTGTATCAGGGCGGCCAATACAAGCTCTACACCTTTCGCAAATATACCGATGTCCGCCTGGTCTTCGCGCCGGAAGGCGATACCGCTTTCTTCGGCGGCGATCCGGATAATTTCAATTTTCCCCGTTATGACCTGGATTGCTCCTTTGTGCGCCTTTACGAGGAGGGAAAGCCCATCGCAACCCCCGATCATCTGGTCTGGAGCGCGGAGGCGCCCAAGGATGGCGCGCCGCTGTTTGTCGCGGGCAATCCCGGTTCGACCCAAAGGGTGATGACCGCGGACCAGCTTGAGACCTTGCGCGATCTCAGCCTGCCGGAGACGCTGATACTTTATTCCGATCTGCGCGGCCGGCTGCTGCGGTTCAGCGAGGAGAACGGCGAGCATGCGCGCATCGCCAACGACCTGTTGTTCGGCGTCGAAAACAGCTTCAAGGCGCTGCGGGGCGAAGAGAAAGCCTTGATCGACCCTGCGCTGGTCACGGCCAAGCGCGCGGCCGACAATGAACTCAAGGCCCGTACGGCAAGGGACCCCAAAGGGGCGGCCGACATCGGCGATCCCTGGGCCGATATCGCCAAGGCGCAGGCACGGCAGAAGGCGCTGTATTTTTCCTATTCCATGATGGAGTCCCGTGCTGGTATGGGATCGGACTTGTTCCGCTTCGCGCGCGCTCTGGTGCGGGCCGCGGAGGAACGGCCCAAACCCAATGGCGAGCGGTTGCGGGAATATACCGACAGCCGGCTGGCGCTTTTGTCGAAGAGTCTCCTGGATCCGCAACCG
>DATHLY010000132.1:0-2121 GCA_035487655.1 Rhizomicrobium sp.
TCTCCAGCCTGGCGGCGGCGCATTATGTCGGGGCCTTGGCTTTCGATGCGGCGGAGAGCCTGCGCACGCGCCAGGCGCATGAGACGCCGCGCGGACCGCAACTGACGCCGCGCCAGCGCGACTGTGTGGTGCTGGTGGCACAGGGCAAGAGCGACTGGGAAATCGGCCAGTTGTTGGGGATCAGCGAATCCACCGTGCACAAGCATATCGAGGATGCCAAGCGCCGCTTCTGTGTTTCGACCCGCATCCAACTGGTGGTGCGCTCGCTGTTCGATGCGCGCCTCACCTTCGCTGACGTCATGACGGAGTCTGAGAAGTAACCCCCTCCGACCTACGCATCGCAAGCGATGCTACGGTCACCTCCTCCTATGCAAGCGCGCTGTCGCGCGCGCAGGAGGAGGTAGCTGGAGCTAGGCATTTACAAGCTCGACCTGGACCACGTCGGTGCGCGACACTTCAAAGGTCGCGGCGCAGATTCCCAGATAGAATTGCCAATTGCGCATGAATTGCTGGTCGTGGCCCAGCGCCTTGATCTCGCTTTCCGCGCTCTGCATCCGCACCAGCCATTCGCGCAGGGTGCGGGCATAATCCTTGCCGAAGCGGAAGGCCTCGACGAATTTCAGCCCGGCGCGTTCGGCCTCCTCGCGAAAGCGCGCCAGCGACGGCAGCATACCGCCCGGAAAGACATAATGGCGGACGAAATCGCTGCGGGTGCGGTAACCGGCGAACAGCTCGTCCTTGATGGTGATGGTCTGGATGATGGCGTGGCCGCCGCGCTTGAGGCGTTCCGCCACGCAGGCGAAATAGGCCGGCCAGTAATGCTCTCCCACCGCCTCGAACATCTCGATGGAAACGATATTGTCGAAACGCCCCTGGGAGAGGCGATAATCCTGCAGCCGGATTTCGGCATTGCCCTTCAATCGCTCGGTGGCGAATTTGTGCTGGGCGGGCGAGATGGTGAGGCCGGTAACGGCATGGCCGTCGGCGGCGGCCCGTTCGGCAAATCCGCCCCAGCCGCAGCCGATCTCCAGCACATCGGCCTTGGGGTTTTCGAATTTGGAAAGAATGCGCTCATACTTGTTCTGCTGGGCACGGAACAGGTCGGAGGCGCCGGCATACAGGGCCGAGGAATAGGTCATGCTCTTGTCCAGCCACAACGAATAGAAGTCGTTGCCCACATCGTAATGGTCCTGGATGTTGCGGGCCGAGCCGGAAATGGAATTGCGCCGCACCAGGGCGTTATGGATCACAAAGCCCAGGCGGTTGAGGATATTGCCGTCCGAAAAGTCGGAGAAATGATCCAGGTTCAGCAGGAACAGGCTCACCAGATTCTCGACGCTATCGGTGTCCCAGCTCCCGGCAATGAATTCCTCACCCAGGCCGATATCGCCGCGCGCCATGATCCGGCGCAGCACGTCCCATTCGTGAATATGGAAACGCGCCTTGGGCCCGGGCTGGGCGCCGCGCGCCACAGTGACCTCGCCATTGGGGGCGATGAATTCCAGTTCGCCATACTCCAGCGCGGCCAGCGCCTTGTACCAGCTTTTCTCGATATAGGAGGCAGGTATCAGGGACATTGCGGCTTCCCAATCCAAAGGCCGGAAATCTTAAACGCGTGGGCCGCTCAAAACAATTCTGCCGGAACCGGGATGGACGGCTGGGTGTCTGGAATCAGAGCCTGCCGGCGCGGCCTTTGCTGCAGCGCGCCGCAATCGGCGTCCCAGGGGATGGGGGATCCCAGCGCCTTGGCCACCCTGACAGCGCTTGCCAAGCCATCCTCATGAAAGCCATGGCCGAGATGGGCGCCGGCGAACCAGGTGCCGCGGCGGCCTTGCAGGCCGGCGATCTGAACCTGGGCTGAGATCGCCGCCTGGTCGAACACCGGATGATCGAAGGTGCAGGAATCGAAAACCAGTTCTTCCGGAATGTCGCGCTTGGGATTCAAGCTGACGAACAAGGGGTAGCGCGTGTCGATCCCCTGCAGCAGATTCATCCAATAGGTCACCGTGATCTTGGGATGGAGGAAATCCCCGTCCGAGGTATAGACCCAACTCGCCCAGCAGCGCCGCCGCCGGGGCATCAGGCTTTGGTCGCGGTGCAGGACGGCGCGGTTTTTCTGGT
>DATHLY010000133.1:0-3598 GCA_035487655.1 Rhizomicrobium sp.
CGAAGGAGGTCTCGATGATTGTTCGAATGTTGATCGCGTGCGCCATTGCCGCTTGCTTGGCTGGGGCCGCCCACGCACAGACGACTGCGCCGGCCACCGGCCATGCTACGCCGCCCGACGCTTTCCGCGTGTTCAGCGACAAGGATCTAGCGACGCTGTCCACCGGCAAGGGCGCGCTCACGCTTGCCACGCTGGTGGATCATGAAAACCATTATGTGCTGGTGGCGGGCCGCACCGGGCCGGGCGAAGTGGAAGTCCATGATCACTGGATCGACTATATGGCGATCCAGCAAGGCGAGGCGGAGTTCACTTTCGGCGGCACGGCCAGCGGCATGCGCGACACCGGTCCCGGCGAGAAGCGCGGCGGCACCATCACCGGCGGCACGGTGGTGACGATCAGGCCCGGCGATTTCATCGTTGTTCCGGCGGGCCAGCCGCACCTGACCATGATCAAGCCGGGCACGACCTTCCGGGCGATTGTGTTCAAGCTGAGAAGCTAAGCACCGCTACTTGGCGATATTCAAAAAGGGCACGGTATTGCCGGGCACCATGGTGGAGGGTAGCACGCCGTTCCATTTTTCGGCCGCCACCAGGGTGGGAAGGCTGGGATTGTTGCGCAGGGCGTCGCCGCGCGCCTGGATGGCGCCCGCCTCAGCCTTGCCCTGGACTTCGATCTGGTGCGCCTTGGCATCCGCCGCCGCCTTGACCTCATAGGCGGATGCGTCGGCATCGATGATGCGCTTCTGCTTGTCGGCTTCGGCCTGCTGCTGCTTGACGATGGCCTGCATGCGCGCCTCGACCGCGCCTTCATACTGGCTGGAGAAGCTGATGTCCTCGATCTGCACGCTGTCGATCGCCACCGGGCCGCTGACGGATTTGCGGATGGCGGCGAAGACCTCGGCATTCAGCAGGGCACGCTTCTGGATCGCGTCGGCGGCATCGAACTGGCCGAAGACGTTCTTCAGCTGCTCATAGGCGCGCGAATTGATGATGCGGGATTTCATATTGGCCAGCGAGCCGAACTGGGCATAAACGGCCGAGGCATCGGTGACGTGATAGTTCACCGCCATCGCGATGGTGGCGGGCTGCTGGTCGCGCGAATAGGCCTGCAGGCGGGTGTCGCTTTCGGCGGTCTTCTCAAAGCCTTCCTTCTGGATCTGCACCGAGATCTTCTCGATGGTGGTGATGATGGGCAGCTTGAAATGCAGGCCCGGCTCGGCCTCGCCGACGACGGCGCCCCAGTGCAGGACCACGCCACGCTCACCCTGGTCGATGGTGAAATAGGTAGAGAGCAGGATCACCGCCAGGGCGACGGCGACCGCGCCGCCGGTGATGAGGCCGGGCGGCAGGCCTTTGAAGCCGCCAAAGTTGACGGGCGGAATCTTGCTGGGCGTCGTCCAGGGGCTACTCAAAGCACGCACCCGGCAAAGTTGGCGATCGCTTGGTCACGCATGGCGGGAGTCCTTGCTTGGGTTCGGTCATGGTTGGCGCAACCTCTGCCCAATCGGGCCTGCTGGCAATGCGGATTCAGCGCTGTCCACCAGATAATCGGGTGAGGAACGGTTCACGCGGCCACGCGCGAACGGAATGGTTCGTATGGCCGGCTTTGGCGAGCGGCCGGGCCCCCGCAATCGAGGTCGCATTGGGTATTGTGTCCCCGGAATTCTCCCGGAATTCTCGATGCAAAAGGCGCGGAGGGCGCGGCAACGCGTTTTGCCATAACTCTCCCATAGTCTAGGCTCGTTCGGGGATCGAATACCCGCGCGTCTTCGCGGGTCCCGCGAGGCGCAAATCCATTTTCAGCAATAGAGGAGATATCGATGACTGCTTCCTGGAAATCCGCTGTCCTCGGCCTTGGCGCAGCCCTGGCACTATGCGCCTCCGTGCTGCCCGCCAGCGCTCAGCGCATCGTGCCGGCGGGTTATGACACCTATTATTTCAGCGGCACCACGGCCGATCCCTTGAACCCCGGCAATCCCAACGACCGGGGCACCACCGTCCAGCAGGCCGACAATATCCTCAACAAACTGCAGGGCATGCTGCAGAAGAGCGGCCTGGGTTTCGGCGATGTGGTGCTGGCCCATGTCTTCCTGGTGACGGACCCGGCCAAGGGCGACATTGACTTCGCCGGCCTGAACTCGGAATGGGGCAAGCGGTTTGGCACGCCTACCCAGCCCAACCGGCCGTCGCGCGTGGCGATCCATGTCAACCTGCCGACGCCGGGCGCCCTGGTCGAGATCGAGCTGGTCGCGGCGAAGAAGGCCCAGTAACACGCGCCACGGCAAAAGACCCGCGCGCGGCCCAAGGCGCGATGCGCGGGTCTTTATTTCGTTTGTCGCGGTGGCACAGGGCTAAGCGAGATTCTCACAGGCGGCCGAAGCGTTGAACTGCTTCCTCAAGGGAGCGCAGTTTTTCGATATAGCCGTACATGGAATGCTCTGTCTGATCCAAAGCCTGCGCCTTCACGAGCACCTCGGCCGCCACATCCTTGGGCACTGCCACGACGCCGTCGGCATCCGCCACGATAATGTCGCCCGGGCTGATGCGAACGCCGCCGGCGGTCACCGGTACAGCTTGCGTCGCGCGATAGTGCCCGACCGAGGTGGAAGGTACGATCCCTGAGGCATAGACGGGAAACGCGATCTTCTTGAGGTAAGCGACGTCGCGCACGCCGCCATCGATCACCGCCCCGGAAAAGCCGCGCGCGTTCATGGCCGTGGCCATCAGGCCGCCGATGCCGGCAATGTCATCGCCATCCGCCACGGCCATCACATAGACGGAATCCTTGGGCGCGGTATCGATCGCTGCCTGCATGGGCGTCACCGCGGAGGGCGCTGCGCCTTCCGCGTTGTCCATCTGAACCGTCACGGCAAAACCGGCCATCTTGCCGTCAGAGATCGCATGGATCCGGTGCGTCATAAAGGAACGCTTGTTGTAGAGTTGTTCGAGCGCGTCGGAGACAGAGGCGACCTCGACATGGCGATAGGCATCGATGAGAAGGGCCGGATTTGCGGCATAGGTCTTGGCGTCAGGCAGGGGTTGGGCAACCACGCTTCCCACCAGGCATGTCAGCAGCCCGCCGACAAGGAATGAGACGGACTTTGCCTTCCAGGACGTGAGTTGAATTCGCAAATTCTCCTCCACTAGCGCTAACGGCCGCCCAGAGATTACCGTCGGCGACCTAAGGTTCAAGCTCCGATCGAAAGCTTGTGCCGCGAGCTTGGCCAAGCGGCAGTCGAGTTAGATATAGTGTCCCCGGAATTCAAGAACTAAAATTGTCCGGCTGATGCCAATTTAACATCGGCGCTTTGGAGCATAAAACAAAAAGCCCCGGTGATTGCTCACCGGGGCTTTTGCATTTTCGATTTCTGGGTCCGTCCCTACGCTGTCGCTATGGACCCGAGCCGCACCGCTGCAAAAGAAAAGGGCCGGATTGCTCCGGCCCTTTTGCTTTCTGGATGGGCGACCCTCCTTCGCTCCTGCGGAGCTTCGGAGGGTTGATCCCTTGCCCGCGAAGCGGGCCAGGGATCAAAAGTCCATATCACCCATGCCGCCGCCCATGCCACCGCCGCCCGGCATCGGGGGCGCGTCCTTCTTG
>DATHLY010000134.1:0-3317 GCA_035487655.1 Rhizomicrobium sp.
GACCCAGGAAACGGTCGCCTAGGCCCACGCCCTCATGCGCGCCTTCGATCAAGCCGGGCAGGTCGGCCAGGACAAAATCCGTCTCGTCGATCTTCACCACGCCCAGCTGCGGTTCCAATGTGGTGAAGGGATAGTCCGCGATCTTGGGTCTGGCCGCGGAAACGCGGCTGAGGAAGGTGGATTTGCCGGCATTGGGCATGCCGATCAAACCGGCATCGGCGATGAGCTTGAGTTTGAGGATGAACGTCTTCTCCTCGGCCGGCTGACCGGGCAGCGCGAAATCCGGTGCCTGGTTGGTGGCGCTTTTGAAATGGTAGTTGCCGAAGCCGCCATTGCCGCCTTTCAACAGGCGATAGCGCATGCCGGACTTGTCCATGTCGACGATCAACGTTTCGCCGTCTTCCTCATAGACCTGAGTTCCGACCGGCACTTTCATGACGGCGTCGGCCCCGCCGGCACCGGTCATCACCTTGCCTTTGCCGCCCTCGCCATTCTTGGCCTTCACATGTTGCTGGAAGCGGTAGTCGATCAGAGTGTTGAGATTCTCCACCGCTTCCGCAATCACGTCGCCGCCGCGCCCGCCATCGCCGCCATAGGGCCCGCCATACTCGATGAACTTTTCCCGCCGGAACGCGATGCAGCCTTTGCCGCCAGCTCCACTGGTGGCATAGACCTTTGCGACATCGAGAAAGCGCATCGAATATCCTGTTTTTTGGGTCGCTCGTCCGTACACTGCCGCTACGGACTGCGCGGACGCTCCTTTACGCCGCTTGGGCGGCCTGTTTTCGCAGGAAATCGGCCCGCGTCAACAGCATGTCATGGCACAGGACCGTTATCCCCCGGGCGCGACAGTCCCGCATCTGGGAGCCGTTATGGCGCGCGCCC
This sequence comes from Rhizomicrobium sp., assembly GCA_035487655.1. Lineage (GTDB taxonomy): Bacteria > Pseudomonadota > Alphaproteobacteria > Micropepsales > Micropepsaceae > Rhizomicrobium. The sequence continues at coordinate 886 of DATHLY010000134.1, forward strand.
AGCTTGGCCAGGACATTGCCCGATGCCGGATTGTCGTAGAACCAGCCGGCATGCACGGTGTCCAGACCCAGCGCCTCGAACGCGTAAGTGACCAGGCGGTGCGCGGCTTCGGTGGCATAGCCAAAGCCCCAAAAAGGCTTGCCCAGCCAATAGCCGAATTCATCGCCGTCTTCCGCGTGAAGCCCGATCATGCCCAGAAACACGCCGTCGCTCCTGCGCTGAATGACAAAGCGATGCTTGAGGGCAAGCGCCAGAAAAGCCTCCGCATCTTCTTCATGGTAAGGATGCGGCACGCGCGAGGTCATCCGTGCCACGTCATAGTCGCTCAACCACACGGTCATGCTTTGAATATCCCTGGGACCGGGTGGCCGCAGGATCAATCTTTCACTCTCCAAAATGCACATGTCATCCCCCGACAAGCCTTTCGTGCGAGGGAAGAAAAAAGGGAGATGGCGGACCATCTCCCTCGCGCATTATGGGCCGCCAATTGAGTGGCGGCCTATGTTTTCAGCCGCCTATTCTGCCGCGATCTTTACCGCCGGATTCATGGCCAAAGTCACGGACACGAAGGTACGGCGCTTGTAGCCGGTCTTGAACGAGACGCGGCCGTCGCGGAGCGCAAAAAGGGTATGGTCCTTGCCCATGCCCACGCCATCGCCCGGCCAGAACTTGGTGCCGCGTTGGCGCACGATCACATTGCCGCCCGACACGGATTCACCGCCGAACAGCTTGACGCCCAGCATCTTGGGATTGGAGTCGCGTCCATTGCGCGAGGAACCGCCGGCCTTCTTGTGCGCCATGACCTACTCCTTGGCCGCCGTGATGCCGAGCACCTTCACGGTGGTGAAGTGCTGGCGATGGCCACGCTTGCGATGGGTGTTCTTGCGGCGCTTCTTCTTGAAGGCGATGACCTTCTCGCCCTGGCCGTGTTCCACAATCTCGCACTGAACCGAGGCGCCATTGACGAGCGGCGCGCCAATCTGGGGCTTGTCGCCGCCCAGCATCAGGACCTCAAGGTTCAGCTTGGAGCCGACCTCGCCCGACAGGCTTTCGACCTTCAGGACCGAGTCCTTGGCCACTTTATACTGCTTTCCGCCGCTGCGGATGACCGCGTACATGGTCTAAACCCTTGAAATAGAATAGCTTTCCTGGGGAATGAGTCCCCCGGCGAGCGGCGGACTATACGCAAAGACGCTTTGCGGTCAAGGACCGGCTTCGGTCTTCTTTAGGCGCTGCTGCTGGCGCTCCTGCTGCCAGGCCAGGACCGCGCCCAGCCACAGTCCCAGCCCCACATACAGCGCCATCCACTTGGCATTGGAAACGGTGAAGGCGATACGCGCCAATTCATCGCTGGGTCGAGACAGCATCATGCCGAATTCCAGCGCATTCTCGATCGCATCCAGCACGGCGCCGGCAACGGGGACGGCCGCCAGCAAAGTCAGCAGGCGGCGCAGGCGCCCGGGCCGGGGGGCGAAAGCCTCGCGCGTCAGGATGCCGGAATAAAAGAAGGCGGCCGCATAGAGCGGCATCAAGAGATAATCCAACCCCCAATTGAAGCCGGCGCGCACCGCATAAAGCGACGGCCAAACCAGAAAGGCCCGGCGATAGTCCTGGGCGGTGGAAAAGCCCTGCAGATCCTGGGTGCCAAAGCCCGACAGGCTTTTCAACCGGAAATCCGACCAGGCGAGAATGGCAAAGACAAGGGCCGCCGCGACACTGGTAAGCAGCCAACGGCTGGTCAGGCTCTGCTTGGTGATGCGCATGGGACTTCCAAATATGCTAATTCCATCCTATGCGATCGGCCCCACAACGAACAGTCGGCGACCTTCTCTACAATTTCCACTGGGTGATCCCAGGCGAAGCCGCGCGCGCCATGCAAGCCTGGGCCGGCGGACTTGGCAGCTTCCTGAAGCGGCGCCACATCCGTGCCATCATCAATCTGCGCGGCCGCAATGACGATCTCGCTTGGTGGAAAAGGGAAACGGCAATCGCCAAGGCGAGCGGCATCGCCCATCTCGATGCCATGCTGGATTCCCGCAAGCTGCCGACGCGCGCCATGCTGGAGCGCCTGATCGAAAGCTTCGACAGCGCGCCGCGCCCTTTCCTGCTGAAATGCTCGGGCGGACAGGACCGCACCAGCCTTGCGGCCGCGCTGTATCTGATCCATCGCGACGGCTGGCAGGCCATGCCGGCGGCCAAGGCGCAATTCGCGCGCTTTCCCTATCTGCATTTTCCCAAGACCCATCAGCGCTGGCTGAGAGTTTTTGTGGATTTCGCGCAGGAGAGCGCGAACGGTCGGCCGGTGGCGGCCTGGATCAAGAGCGACTACACGCCCGAGAAGCTGAAAGCCTGGTTGGATGGACATGGCCTTGAAGACAGCTACGCCGCGATCTTCACTGCGCCGACTCGTTCGCCCTTTCAGTGGTAGCCGG
>DATHLY010000135.1:0-3069 GCA_035487655.1 Rhizomicrobium sp.
GGTTTCTCGGCCCAGTATCTGAAGCTGGACGTCACCAGCGCCATCGACCAGGCGGCGATCTTCGGCGCGGCCGTGCCTGATGCCTTCCTGCATTTCAAGGCGCATGACTGGTCATACGGGTTCAATGGCGGGGTGCTGGCCGATTTCGGCGACACGCGGGTGGGGTTGACCTATCGTTCCAATGTCAATCACCGCATCGCAGGCACGCTGGATTTCAGCGGCGCAAGCCCGCTGCTGGGCCTGATCAACGGCCCGGCCAATGCCAAGGCGCGGTTGCCGTCCACCACCACCTTGAGCATCACCAGCGATGTGGCGCCCGGAATCACGCTGTCGGCCGATGTGCAATATAGCCACTGGAGCTTGTTCAAGGATGTCACCATCCTGAGTCAAAACCCGCCATTCCCGAATGTTCAGGGCTATCGCGATGCCTGGATGATCGCGGTGGGCGGCATTTACCGGCTGAATCAGCAATGGGCGCTGAAGGCAGGCATCGCCTTTGACCAGACGCCGGTGACCAGCCGCTATCGCGCCGTGACCTTGCCCGACACCGACCGCTATCTGCTGGGCGTGGGCGCGGAAGTGCGGCTGACGGATTCCATGGCGGTGGAAGGCGCCTATGGCCATTCCTTCGCCTTCAACAATCCCAACATGAATAGCAGCGTCAACAACACCGATCCGATTACCCATTCGGTGACGTTGAACGGGCGCTACGATATCAATGTGGATATACTCGCGCTGACGTTTAGGTATGCGATTTGAGCGCTTGCCTTTTGCTCGCTGGCGTCGTCGCGTTCATACGCTGTCGCTATGAACTCGCTCATGTACCTCTTGTACACATCGCTCGGCGCTCCTAGCCAGCAACCAAAATGCTGCGCGCTGGCTCGCAGCTGCTTCACTCACAAATGAAAGGCCCGGCGCCGCGTGAAGGCGGCAGCCGGGCCCGATGCTTCGACAGCGTTGTTGCCCGCCCGCTAGGGTGTTTCGGTCGGGCCGAAGTCTGACGGATTGCGCCCCCAGCTTCGGCACAATCACACGCCCAAAAGTAGGCATCGTCAACCGGAATGGTTGGAAAATACGCAATTAACCGATTGAATTGAAAAGGAATTTACCATGCTTAATGTAGGTTGTTGCGACAGGTTGTGACATTTCACTACACTTGGGGGAATTGGCCGTTCGAGCCGAAACGGGGTGGCCGCGTTTCTGGGGCTTCGGGTATGCGTGATTGGCTGTTGCTGACGACGATTATGGTGCTGGGCTTTGGCTTCACCCTCGGCAAGCTGGCCTATGACGAGTGGCGGATCAAAAGGTCTCGGCGCAATCACGGCACCGGCCCGTGAGCAGTTCATGAGCGAGCCTGGGTCCGCCGGCTGCGTGACCAATTTTCGGATCGAGCATTTTCGCGACGGTGTCCTGATCAAGGCGTCGCCCTGTCACAAATCCAAGGACGAAGCGATCGAGGCCGCAAGGGCGGAGCTTGTTGCGCAAAATGCCCAGCTTGCCGTCATCCGCGATTGCGATGCGGGAAATGTGGAAGTGGCCAGGCTGAAGCGTTGAGCCGCTACCGAGTCCAATGCGCGAGTGCGAGCGTCAGCCCGCCGATGATCAGCCCAATGCCGACCGCGCGCGAAATGGTACGGCCCTCCGAGAAAGCCTTTTCCAGCAGCACCAGGGCGGCGAGCCCGGCGATCCAGGCGAGGTTCATCACGCCGCCCACGAACAACAGCAGCATCAACGCCCAGCAGCAGCCGATGCAATAAAGCCCGTGCCGCAAGCCCAGGCCGAGCGAGGGCAGGGCCTGTCTCTGGAACCCCCCATGGCGCTGGATGAAGGTGAGGGGCGCGCGGCAGTTGGCCAGACATCGATCCTTCAACGGCGTCCATTGATAGATCCCGGCGGCGATCAGGATGATCCCGCCCAGAACATCATTGGCGCTGGCCATTTCCGGTGTCAGCAGCGCGGCCTTGTTCAGCGCCGCCTGCAAGAGCGTGGCGAGGAGGGAAAAGCCGGCCCAGGCCAACAGATAGCCGCCGGCGAACCATCCCGTGGCGGCGAAGGGTTTGGCTCGCGTTTCGGCCTGACGCCCCACGCGCGCATACAAAAGGATTACGGGAGACACCGAGGGCAGCATCATGCCGGCCATCATCACGGCCCACATGGTGAAACCAAACAGCAGGTCGGCGATGACCCAGGGCCGGGCCTGCGGCGCCATGGCGCCCATATCCATGCCGGGCATGGCAGCCGGCATGGAGGGGGCCGGCATGGCCATGTGCCTGGCAAGCCAAAGCACATAGGCCCAGGTCAGCGCTGTCAGCAGCACAAGCGCCACCAGGACGGCTTGGCGGTCGCGCCGCAGGATGGCTTCCAGTCCGGTATCGCTCACGGGCGCGGACTTTGATTCCACTAAGTGATCACGCCGCTTTGGGAGAGATTTAATTCGCAGAAGTGGCCGTAACTGTCGGCCAGGTCCACATGCATCGGCTTGTGCGTTTTCGACCAGCCTCGCCCAACCTCCGCCAGCCGGAACTCAAAGCCATTGGGGCTATCGATGCGAACCCGATGCTCGGCGCCGGTGACCGGATTGAGAATTGGCTCTCCGCGGGAGTCCACATAACCGGGGACGACCAGCCGCGCCCGGCGACGGTCGATGTCGATCTGGAATTCGATGTCCGAGAAGATGGGCTCATGGACTTTCTCCAAGGTCGAAGCAAAGACATTGAAGATCGTGGCGCCGGGCTCGGTATCCTGGCCGCTCAGGATGCGCAGCAGCGCCTCGCGCTGGGCGTCATCGGCGCGCCGGTCGATGATCAGCGCCGCTTCGCCATGGCCTTCATGGATGGGGCCCGGCCAGATGAACATGCCCGCCACGCGCAATCCGTCGAGTCTTGTCTCGCCGTGGTGGCCCAGATGGATCTGGAAGCCGACGACGGCCCGGCAGTGGCCATAGGTCGGCAAGCCGTTGAACTGGCACGGGCAGCCATAGGAGCAGTTGCAGTTGGAAAATTCGTGCGCCCGGATGGCCCAATCGGTCATGGTAAGCCCCCAGATGTTTTCAATTTTAGCGATGCTAAC
>DATHLY010000136.1:0-8113 GCA_035487655.1 Rhizomicrobium sp.
CTGGGGCGATATCTCCCAACCGCCGGCCAAATCCCAGAGCGGCATGCTGGAAAAGTTCCAGGACTACGGGTTCATCATCAATCCGCTGGCGAAGAAGCGCGAGACGTTGGAGGATATTCTCAAGTTCTACCGCGATATCGAAAGCAAGCGCGCTCGGCTGGGCTATGACATTGACGGCGTGGTCTACAAGGTGGACCGGCTGGACTTGCAGGAACGGTTGGGCTTTGTGTCGCGCTCGCCGCGCTGGGCTATCGCCCACAAATTCCCCGCCGAACAGGCCGAGACGGTGCTGGAGGATATCGAGATCCAGGTCGGACGCACGGGCAAGCTGGCACCGGTGGCGCGATTGAAGCCGGTCACGGTGGGCGGCGTTGTGGTGCAGAACGCCACTCTGCACAATGAGGACGAAATCCAACGGTTGGATGCGCGCATCGGCGATACAGTGGTGATCCAGCGCGCCGGCGATGTCATTCCTCAGATTCTGCGCATCATCCCGGAAAAGCGGCCCAAGAATGCCAAGCCCTATCAATTCCCGCACAAATGCCCGGTCTGCGGCAGCCATGCGGTGCGGGAAGTGGACGAAAAGACCGGTAAAATGGACGTGGATCGGCGCTGCACCGGCGGCTTGATCTGCGACGCCCAGACGGTGGAGCGGCTGAAGTACTTCGTCTCCCGCGATGCCTTCGACATCGAAGGGTTGGGCGGCACCATGATCGAGTTGTTTCACGACAAGGGCTTGCTGAAAGAGCCCGCGGATATTTTCGCGCTGACGGAAAAGCCGGAGAAGGTGAGCAAGGTGCTGGCTGAGCATCGCGCGGCTCTATCGGAGGAACGCCGCGCGGCGGAAGGCAAGGAAGCCGTCAAGACAAAAGCAAAGAAGGAAGATCGCGAGGACAAGGTCGTCGAGAACCTGATGGCGGCGATCGAACGCCGGCGCAGCATTGGGCTGGACCGACTGATCAACGCGCTGGGCATCCGCCATGTGGGTGAAACCACCGCGCGGCTTCTGGCGCGGCATTACCGCTCGATCGATGCGTTCCGGGGCGGCATGAAGGCCGACAACGCGAAAGAGGAACTGGAAAGCCTGGAAGGCATTGGCGGCGTGGTGGCAGAAGCGATTTATGACTTTTTCGACGAGCCGCACAATGTGAAGGCGCTGGACCGGCTGTTGAAATGGCTGAAGGTCGCCAACATGGCGGCGCCCTCCAAGTCCTCCCCCGTCTCGGGCAAGACCGTGGTGTTTACCGGCACGTTGGAAAAAATGACCCGCCAAGAAGCCAAGGCGCGGGCGGAGTCGCTGGGCGCGAAGGTGTCAGGCTCGGTGTCGGCCAAGACCGATATTGTGGTGGCGGGGCCAGGCGCGGGGTCAAAATTGAAAGACGCGCAGAAGTACAATGTCCAGATATTGGACGAGGATGCTTGGTTGAAACTTATCTCGTAATGTCATGGCCCACCGGAGTGTGGGCCATCCAGTTTGGTTGGCGATTTATCTGAAGGCGAAGCGCAGACGTCACATGGATGGCCCGCATTCGCGGGCCATGACAAGCGAACTAGATGGAGCGCGTCGCCCGATCAAGCCACTTGCGCGCATCGTCGTCCACCAGCGGGCCGATCGTGTCGCGCACCCGCGTATGATAGAGATTCAGCCAGCCGCGCTCGGTGTCGGTGAGCAGCGATGATTCCACCAGGTTCAGGTCGATGGGCACCAATGTAATGGTCTCGAAGCCCATCATCGGCCGGTCGCCACCCACATCCTCCGCCTTTGTCACCACCACCAAATTTTCGATGCGGATGCCGAATTCGCCGGTCTTGTAGAAGCCGGGCTCGTTGGAACAGATCATGCCGGGCTTCAGGGGCTGCATCACCGGCCGCTTGGAAATGTTCTGCGGCCCTTCATGCACCGACAGGTATGACCCTACGCCATGGCCGGTGCCATGGTCATAGTCCAGCCCCGCCTCCCACAACGGGCGGCGCGCGAAACTGTCCAACTGCATGCCGATCGTGCCGTCGGGGAAGCGCACAGTTGCCAATGCGATATGGCCTTTCAGAACGCGGGTGAATCGGTCGCGCATTTCGGCGGTGGACTCGCCCACCATGATGGTGCGGGTAATGTCGGTGGTGCCGTCGGGATATTGCGCGCCGGAATCCAGCAGGAACATATCGCCGGACCGGACGGTGCGGTTGGTGGAGCGCGTCACTCGGTAATGCACAATGGCGCCGTTGCTGCCGGCGCCGGATATCGTGTCGAAGGACACATCGCTGAGGCAGCCGGTGGCGCGGCGGTATCCTTCCAGGGTTTCCGCCACCTGGATCTCGGTGAGCTCGCCGCCCGCGGCGTTGCTTTCGAACCAGGCCAAAAACCGCGCCAGCGCCGCGCCGTCGCGGATGTGCGCCTTGCGCATGCCTTCGATTTCCAGAGGGTTCTTGCAGGCCTTGGGCAGCTGGCAGGGATCGGCGCCATGCTTGATCTTGGCGCCCGCCTTGGTCAGCCGGTCGAAGATGGCAGCGGCGGCCGTGGACGGGTCCACCAGCACGCTTTTGCCCTTCATCCCGTCCAGCGCGACAGCGAATTGGGACGGATCATGCACCTGCACGCTGTTGCCCAGATGTGCCAGCAATTCCGGCGAGCGCTTGGCCGGGTCGAGGAACAGGTCGGCGCCGCCATCGTCATGCAGAATGGCGAAAGCGAGCGTGAAGGGGGTATGCGGCACGTCATGGCCGCGAATGTTCAACAGCCAGCAGACCGAATCCGCCAAGGTGATCACCGCCGATTCCGCGCCGGCTTTCTTCAGACCATCGCCCAGGCCCAGCCGCTTGGCCTCACTTTGCTCGCCGGAAAGATTGAGTGCATGCGGCTTGGCCGGCGTGACCGGCGGTGCGGGCTGGTCGTGCCACACCGCATCAATGGGATTGCCGTCCACCGGCACCAAAGTGCCGCCGGCCTTTTCGACGGCGGTCTTCAAATGCATGACACCATGCTGGGTGTGCAGCCAGGGGTCGTAACCAAGCTTCGCGCCTTTGGGCAGATGATCGGGAATCCAGCCCTGCGGTCCTTCCGCCACCAGGTCGCGCGGCTCGAACAATGAGGTGTCAGTCTGATTGCGCACCTGAAGCGTATAGCGGCCATCGACAAAGATGGCGGCCTTGTCTTTCAGGACGACCGCCGATCCCGCCGATCCGGTGAAGGCGGTCAGCCAGGCCAGCCGCTCGGCATAGGCCGGCAGATACTCGCCCATATGCTGGTCGGAATGCGGCACGACAAAGCCATCCAACGCGCGCTTGGCCAGTTCGGCGCGCAAAGCGGCCAGCCTGGGGGCACAGGTGGCGGGATTGGAGGTGTCGTCATAGGTCTGGAAGGGTTTGTCCATGGGTTAAAGCTAAGCTGCCCCTCATGCTTCGACAAGGCTTGTCGGTTTTTCGTTGAACCTGCGCTCCGGCCCACCCCTCACCCGTCCGGCGTCGTTCCACGAACGCCGCCGGACACCCTCTCCCACAAGGGGAGAGGGCAATATTCCTTCTCCCCTTGTGGGAGAAGGTGCCTCGACGCGGCACGCGGCGAGGCGGATGAGGGGTGTCCAGACGAACCTGTAGTTGAGTTCGATCAACTAATTTGGTTTCTCAAACACCAGCGCGCTCCAGGGCCCCGCGCGCCGAGCGCCGACAAAGCGCAGGCTGCGGTAGAAGCTGGTCACCAGCCGCTCCTGATTGTTGAGCAGGCCCGACAGCAGCAGCACCGCGCCGGGCGCCAGGCTTCTGATGATTTCCGGCGCCAGCCGGGTCAGCGGTCCGGCCAGGATATTGGCGATCAACAGGTCATAGGGCGCAGCCCGCGACAGGAGGGGATTGGCCATCCCGTCCGCCACCACCGCGCGCACCAGCGGACCCGTGCCATTGGCAACGGCATTGTCGCGCGCCACTTCGACGGCGACGGGATCGATGTCGGAGGCCAGTACAGGGCGTTTCCACAATTTGACGGCACCGATAGCCAACAGCCCGGTGCCGGTGCCCAGATCCAGCACATTGCGGAAGGATCGTTCGCGCGCCATGCCGGACAGGACTTCCAGGCACAAAGCGGTCGTCTCGTGATGGCCGGTGCCGAAGGCCATCCCTGCCTCGATCTTGATCGGTATCACGCCATGCGGCACCCGGCCGGCGTCATGCGCGCCGAAGACAAAGAACCGCCCGGCGCGCACCGGCGGCAGGCCCTGTTGCGACAGCCGGATCCAATCCTGGTCGGGCAGGGGTTCGACCGTCACATCACGGCCCGCGACGCGCGACAGATAGGCGGCGTCGGGCGCGTCGGTGTAGAGCGCCTCCACCATCGCGCCGTCGGCGAAAGGCTCCTCCACGATCAGCACGGCTTGGGCGCTGCCGTCCAACTCCAGCGCCGCCGAGACGTCGGCGGCTTCCGGCTTGGTAAGAGAGATGGAGGCCTTCCACAGAGGCGGAGACGTCATGCCCGCGCCACAAACTGATCGATCACCCGCTTTTCGCCGGCCTTGTCGAAATTGACCGTCAGCTTATTGCCTTCGACAAAGGTCACCCGGCCATAGCCGAATTTCTGGTGGAACACCCGATCGCCGCGATTGTAGGCCGAAGCCGTGGGATCGGACGTCTGTACGCTCCAGGCTTGCGCCTCGATCAAGGGCGGGTGGGTGCGCATCGCGCCAGCTGCGGCGCGGTTGGCTTGCGCCCGCTTCCAGCCCGGCGATTCGTACGTGCTGCCGAAACTGGCAGCACTCTCATTGTCGCGGAATCCGGCATAACCGCCATAGAAGCCTTCGTCTACCGTGGCATCGACGTGCGTTTCGGGGATTTCCTTGATGAAGCGCGATGGCAGCGCGCTTTGCCAGGAACCATGGACGCGGCGGTTGGCGGCAAAGGAAATACGGGCGCGTTGCTTGGCACGCGTCAGGCCGACATAGGCCAGCCGGCGTTCTTCTTCCAATCCGGCAAGCCCGGTCTCATCCATGGTGCGCTGGGACGGAAACAAGCCTTCCTCCCAACCGGGCAGGAACACGGTATCGAACTCCAGTCCCTTGGCGGCATGCAGGGTCATCAGGTTGAGACGATCGCCGGTCTCGTCCTGGGCAATCTCCATCACCAGGCTGACATGCTCCAGGAAAGCAGTGAGGGATTCAAAACCCTCCATCGAGCGGACAAACTCCTTCAGATTGTCCAGCCGGCCCGGTGCTTCCGCAGATTTGTCGGCCTTCAGCATGTCGGTATAGCCGCTTTCGTCCAGCACCATCTCGGCCAGTTCGGTATGGGGCAGCACTTTGGCCGTATCGCTCCAGCGCGCGAAATTGCCTGCCAATTCGGACAGTGCCTTGCGTGCCTTGGGCGGCAGTTCGTCGGTCTCCGAAATTTCACGCGCCGCCGACAGCAAAGGCACCTGCCGGGCGCGGGCAAAAGCATGCAAGCTTGCCACACTGGCATCGCCGATGCCGCGTTTGGGCTTGTTGACGATGCGCTCGAATGCCAGGTCATCGTCGCCTTGCGCGATCAGCCGCATATAGGCGATGGCGTCGCGGATTTCCGCCCGCTCATAAAAGCGTGGGCCGCCAATCACCCGATAGGGCAGGCCAAGCGAGATGAAACGGTCTTCGAATTCCCGCATCTGGAACGAGGCGCGCACCAGCACCGCCATATCGGAATAGGCATGGCTTTGGCGGTGCAGGTCTTCGGCTTCGGCGGACACATTGCGCGCCTCTTCCTCGGCATCCCACACGCCCGCGACGCGAATCTTTTCGCCTTCCGCCCCTTCCGTCCACAGCGTCTTGCCCAGCCGGCCCTTGTTGGCGGCAATCAGGCCGGAAGCCGCGCCCAATATGGCAGATGTGGAGCGGTAATTGCGTTCCAGCCGGATCACTTTGGCGCCCGGAAAATCGCGCTCAAAGCGCAGGATGTTCTCCACCTCCGCGCCGCGCCAGCCATAGATGCTCTGGTCGTCATCGCCCACCACACAGAGATTGGCGGGCCGGTCGCCATCATTTTTGGCCAAGATCTTCAGCCACAAATACTGCACCACATTGGTGTCCTGATACTCATCCACCAGCATGTAGCGGAAGCGGTCGCGGTAATCGGCCAAAATGTCGGCATGAGTACGGAAAATGTGCAAACTCTCCAGCAACAGATCGCCGAAGTCCGCCGCGTTCAGCGCCTTCAGCCGCTCCTGATACTGGCGATAGAGCATCTTGCCCTTGCCGAAGGCATAGCCTTGCGCTTCGCCCTCGGAGACGTCATCGGGGCGCAGGCCACGGTTCTTCCAGGCATCGATCATCGCGGCCAGGGTGCGGGCCGGCCAGCGTTTCTCGTCCACGCCTTCCGCATCGATCAGCTGCTTCATCAGCCGGAGCTGGTCGTCGGCGTCCAGAATGGTGAAGTTGGATTTCAGCCCTGCCAGCTCGGCATGGCGGCGCAGCATTTTGGCGGCGATGGAGTGGAAGGTGCCCAGCCACTGCATGCCCTCGACCACGCCGCCGATCAAAGCGCCGATGCGCTCCTTCATTTCCCGCGCCGCCTTGTTGGTGAAGGTGACGCAAAGAATCTGCCCCGGCCAGGCGCGGCGGGTCGCCAAAATATGCGCCAGCCGGGTGGTCAGCACACGCGTCTTGCCGGTGCCCGCCCCCGCCAACACCAGCACGGGCCCGTCCACAGCCTCCACCGCTTCGCGCTGTTCCTTATTGAGTCCGGCAAAGTAGGGTGGCTCGCGCGGAATCGGCGCAGAAGATTGCTCTTCGCTGAAGGCGGAATCCAAAGGGTCGGAATAGCGGCCGCCATATGAACTCATGAGGGGCCGCTCATGGCAAAACCGAGGAATCTGGGAACATGAGAACGATTTTAGAACGCGCGGCCGAAAAATCCCATCTATTTATCGTCTTTTTGATGGTCGCTCGTCGGCACGCTGCCGCTACGGACTTCGCCGGCGCTCCTGTCCTTTTCCAGCCTGTGTGCAGCCAGATTTTGTTCCGACTTGGCTTTCTCGGCCTCCGACAGCTTGCGCAAAGACTTGGGCGTGCCATGCAGGACGCGTTTGGCCTCGGCGGTCTTTTCCTTTTCCGCCCGCTCCTTGGCTTTGCGGGCACGGCGCAGGTTTATAAGTTCAGCCCCCATCTTCTCCTACGCAGCTTCTCTGGCCTGGGCGCGGACGAAAGCGGGACGGCCGGTGACACGGTTCACATAACCCTCCAGCAGCGGCGTCTTTTCCAGCAGCGGCGATCCCATGAACATTTTGAACGTGGTAGCTACCAGGATATCCACGGCGCTGAATTTTTCGCCCAACAGATAAGGGCTCTTCTCCAGCGTGGCGTTGACCAGCTCCATCACTTCATCCTTGGGCACCCAGCCGGCCGTACCGCGTGGGATTTCCCATTTCATATAGGCGCTCATCCAGGCCGGCTCCATCACGCCCGCATAATAGGCAAGCCACGACACATAAGCGCCGCGCTTGGGATCGCCCACCACCGGGCCGATGCCGTTCTGGGTGAATTTGTCGGTGAGATAGAGGGCGATGGCGGAGGATTCCCACACCAGAACATTGCCGTCCTTCAGGGCGGGAGACTTGCCATGGGGATGGGGATTTTCCGGGTCCACCCCGCCCGAGCCATCGGGCCGGCGGATATTGGCGATGCGGTGAATCTCGTAGGGCGCGCCCAATTCTTCCAGCAGGAAGATGAAGCGCGACGAGCGAGTGCGGGGATGGTGGTAGAGGGTCAGCATATCGAAAGGCTATTGCTTGGCGGCAAGCGCGTAAAGCCTGAGCGCGCTGGCCAGAGGCCGGGACCCACGCGTTGCATCAATTTTAGCCACCAGCGCCGCCAGGCTAATTGTCTCGCGCGCCGCGCAAAGCTCCAGGACCGCCCAGAACTCTGCTTCCAGCGCAACACTGGTGCGATGTCCCGACAAGGTGAAGGAGCGTTTCTTGAGGCTCATCTGCCCATCTCTTTGCGGAGAGGCTTCCAATTCAGCACCGCCAATTGCCGCTTCAACTTGGCGGCGCCAGGTTTGGGTGGCATCAGCATAAGCGGCTTTTTCAGGTTTGTGACGGCGCCGGCTGCGATTACCGCGTTGCGGTCCAGCCAACCGTCAGTATCCAGCAGCCGCACACCGG
>DATHLY010000137.1:0-3582 GCA_035487655.1 Rhizomicrobium sp.
TTTCCGCCTAAAAGCGTAGGACGCTGTCCTGCTTACAGCAATGAAGAAATGCGCCAGTTACTCAGGCGCCACCGTCACCTTGATGCCGTCGGTGGAGTCGCTGCAGATGAGTTGGCACGACAGGCGCGAGTTCGGCTCCACTGCCAGCGCCATGTCCAGCATGTCGATTTCGGCCTCCGAGGGCGCGGGCAGCTTCTCGTACCAGCCGTCATTCACATAGACATGGCAGGTGGCGCAGGCGCAGGCCCCGCCGCATTCGGCCGCGATGTCCAGCCCGCCATCGCGCAGGATTTCCATCACGCTCCAGCCTTCGCGGCCATCCAGCGTGTATTCCTTGCCCCGGCGGTCGATGGCGTGGATCTTCACGAGACACCCAATTTCTTTTGCAGGCTCGAAGACGAGGTCGTGTATTGGAAGCGCAGCTTCTCGTTGGGCTTGCAGATGTGGAAGGCCGCTTGCGACATCAGCGCCGCTTCATGGAAGCCGGACAATATCAGCTTGAGCTTGCCGGTATAGCTGTTGATGTCGCCGATGGCGAAGATGCCCGGCGTCTGGCTCTCGAAGCGGGCGGTGTCCACCGGAATCAGGTTTTCATGCAGATTGATGCCGAATTCCGCGATCGGGCCCAATTTGATGGTCAGCCCGAAGAAGGGCAGGAAGACGTCGGCTTCATGATGCCACTCGCTCTTGTCGGCGCCCGAGAGCGTCAGCCCTGTCAGCTTGCCGGGCTCGCCGTGCACCGCTTTGACGCTGGCGACATGGAATTTGACTTTGCCGGCCGCTTCCAGCTCGCGCATCTGGTTGACGCTATGCTGCGCGGCGCGGAAACCGTCGCGGTGATGCACCAGGGTCATGCTCTTGGCCAAAGGAGCCAGGTTGATCACCCAGTCGAGGGCGGAATCTCCCCCACCAGCGATAAGTATGTTCTTGCCGCGGAAGGTTTCCATCTTGCGCACGGCGTAATGCACGCCGACCCCGTCGCCGGCATTCTCGAATTTCTCGATGCCCGGCACCGGGGGACGCTTGGGCTGGAACGAGCCGGCGCCGGCCGCGACAACAATGACAGGCGCAACGATCTCGGTGCCGGCATCGGTCTTGAGTTTCCAGCGGCCGTCGGGAAGTTTTTCCAGCGCCGTCGCCATCTCGCCGAAATGGAATTGCGGATCGAACGGTTTGACCTGTTCGAGCAGCCGCTTCACCAACTCCTGGCCGGTGACGATCGGCAGGCCGGGAATATCGTAAATCGGCTTTTCTGGATAAAGTTCGGTGCATTGACCGCCGGCACGGTCCAAAATGTCGACCAGATGGCATTTGAGGTCGAGAAGACCCAATTCAAATACGGCAAACAGGCCGATGGGGCCCGCGCCGATGATTGCAACATCCGTCTCGATCGTCATTCCTGGGCATTCCACACTTAACTTGATGTAAGTCAAAAGAAAACGTCGTTCTTATATGTAAAAATGGCTGGACCCACAATCCCCGCCTATAACAGTGCTGCGATGCAAAATGACACCCCCCTGAAAGTGCCTGACACCTGCCAGTCCATGGAGGAATTGAGGGCCGCCATCGACACGCTCGACGCCAGGCTGGTCGCGCTGCTCACCGTGCGCCAGGCCTATATCGAGCGGGCTGCCCAGCTCAAGACCGAACGCGCCCAGGTGCACGATGCCCAGCGTATCGAAGATGTGGTGGCCAAGGTGATTGCCGAAGGGCGGCGGACGGGTCTGTCAGCCGAAATTGCCGAACCGGTGTGGAGAACCTTGATCGAAGCGTCCATTCGGCACGAATTTGAGGTTTTCGATAAAAGATGACCCCCCTCTGTCGCAACTCAGGTCGGCGTATCGCCGACACTTCGTTGCGACATCTCCCCCCTCAGGGGGCTTCGCCGTGAGGGGGGGAGAAAGCTGGTGTGCATTGGGGGTCGCGCCGCGGAATGCGGCGCTCGAGTTTCAGGGCGGCCTGAGCGGGGTCGCCTGACTCAGGCCGCCAGGTATTCCTCGATAAAGGCCTGAACCGCCTCGCCTTCCAAGCGCAGCGCCTCAATGACCTGGATGGCGCGGTCCTGGGAGAGGGCGGGATCTATTGGCTCAGCTGCCGCAGCCGCCTCGCCCACGGCAAAGGCGCCAACCCCGCGGGCGGCCCCCTTCAGCGTGTGGGTGACTTCCCGCCATTTGCGGACATCGCGCTGCTGCACGACGGTCAGCAACTGGCCGACCATGTCGTTCAACTGGCCGTTGAACAGTTTGAGGATCTCGGTATTCAGGGTCCGGTCGCCGCCGGTATAACGAGCCAAGTGGCTCATATCGATGGGGGTGTCCGTCATGCAGGCTGCTCTTGGAAAATGCCTCCAATCCTCTTCCATCCAGGGCTAAAGCCGCGTTAATGGGAACCTCTGGATAAGTCCCTAGTCCCTGGCGAAAGACCGGATTAAGGAGACTGTGCGACCCTCGAAAGTCCCGGGAAATAATGCTTAAAGAACAAGCGGGCAGGGAAAAACATATAGGCTGACAGCATGGTCAGGACTTTTGGACAACCCGTTGCGCTGGATGATCTCCAAAATTCGACACCGTCTTCGAATTCGTCCGCCAATTCCGCCCCAAAGCCTCCCATAGATCCCCACGACAGCCAGACCGTCCTTTTGCCGCGCACGCGTCCCAGCCGTTTCGGCTTGGTCGTCGTGTTGGGGGCGGTCGTCATGGCAGTGTTCTGGATCGGGGTCGGTACCGCGTTTCTCTGGGGTTATCTGGGGCCGCAAGGTCTGGCGACGCTGGACCCGGCGCGCAAGGCCCTGGCCGCCGCGGCTGTCTTCTTGCCGGCCTTCCTGTTCCTGGCGGTTGCCGCGGTGTTGGCGCGCAGTGTGGCGATGAGCGATGCCACGCGCGTCCTGCTGCAGACCAGTGAGCGGCTGTTCGCCGCCGATGAGATTGCCGCCACCAGCGCCGCGCGCCTGGCGCGTGTGGTGCGGCGCGAGCTGGACGGCTTGAACACCGGATTGGATGTCGCCTTCCAGCGTATGCGCACCCTGGAAGCAATTCTGGAAAAGCAGATTTCCACTTTGGACGATGCTGGCGCCCGCGCCCAGGTGCGCAGCGAAACCATCGCCGCCCGCCTGAACCAGGAAAATGCGCGCATCGCCGCCGTGGGTGACAGCCTGATCGATGCTGCCGGCCGGGCCGGCGAAAGCGTGGCGGGCCGCGCCGCCCAGCTGAAGGCCACCATGGAATCTGCCGAAGGCACGCTCAAGATGGCGACCCAGTCGCTGGACGTGCAGGCGGCCGGTTTCCGCGCCGCCGCCACCACCGCTGCCGAAGCGCCGCTGGAAGCCGCCAAGACCTTGGAAGTGCAAGCCGCGCGGATTGCGGAAGTCTCCGACAGCGCTATTGGCCGGGCCGAATTCGTCTTGGCGCGTCATGAAAAGCATCGCAGCCAGATGATCGAGCTGGTGCAGCGGCTGCAAGAGGAAGGCACGAATTTCGAAGCGGTTCTGTCCAGGCAGCGCGGGCAACTGGAACAGGCGATCGTCGGGGTGAGCGGCGAAACTCAGAAATTCGAAACCATCGCGGGCGATGCCGGGCGGCATTT
>DATHLY010000138.1:0-3050 GCA_035487655.1 Rhizomicrobium sp.
CCCGCAGCCTCGACAGCTTCGATTTCCGCGCCCAGCTTGGAAAAATCGGCGGAAAGAATCGACGGCGCAATAAGAACCGGCTTGGTCATAGCGTTAAGTGCCGGATTCTGCGACCGGCTGCAATGCTCGGCGGAGCATCGGCCCGGCAAGCAAAGCGAAGCCGCAGGCCGTGCGACCAAAAATAATTCGCCGGGCCGCCAAATCTAGGCCTCTGGTACGGGCTGAAGGGCCCGGCGGTCCCTAGTCACAGCAAGAAGCAAAACCAGGCTGGGCAGCCATACAATCCTGGATTGGTAACGGTCGTGGGGATTGGAAAAGGAGCCGCAAATGATGGCATTGCCGATCAGGCCCAAAAGCACCAGGGCCGGTAGGCTGGCCGCATCCCAAGAGCGGCGCATGGCCGCGCGCTGAAGAAGCAGCAAGAGGCCCAGGACGGACATCGCGCCCACCGGCACATGGATCAGGTTCAAGGTCTTGAACCGGATCAAGCCCCGCTGCTGGCGCGCCTCCAGATAGGCCGGTACCTGTTTGGGAATTATGCGCTTGAAATTGGGCTCCAAAATCGTCAGGTGCGGTTCGATGCCGTCGCCTGTTTTGAACTGAAGGAATTGCAGCAGCGAATCGGTGGCCGCGGCGCGCAGATGCATCACCGGATAGCGTTTGAGGCTCTCCACGATGATGCGGCCATCTTCCTCCTGTTGCATCTGGCTGGTGAACCCGCCCAGGGCACGAAAGCCGCTATTCTCGCCCCACAGCCAGGCATTTGCCGACTTCGGCATTCGGTTCTTATAGGCGCAAAGCCGCCAGTCTGAGGTGCCCGCCGGCGGGCAGGTCTCGTTCATCAGCCGCTGCACGATGCCGTCCTGCATCAGCCGCGCGAACAGAAAGACCGAACCGGACTTGCTGAGGAAGAACTTGCCGGTGAGCACAAAATTGCCCGCGACAATCAAGCTGAGCGCGATAGCCAGTCCAATCAAGCCGTGCCTCAAATCCGGGCCCGGCAGATGCGGCCGCCAGCGCGCTGCCAATTTCAGCAGCGCTGCGGCGATCACCAGTCCCGCCAGCAAGCCCAGATGCGAGGGATGGCAGGCCACCGCCAAGCCGGTCAGTACCACCACCCGGTAGCGACCTGCTTTGCCAAGGCGTTCGCTGCAGAACAGAAGCAGCCAAGCGCCTAGGATGACCATGGGCGTGAAGATGTCGGGCTCCACCTGTCCCACATACCAGCCAATCCCAGTGAAGAGGCTCAGGGCGGCACCGATCACCACCAAGGCCCGCAAAGTGAGGCCTGGAACATCGACGCGTGCCACTTCCAGGATCAGGTAGCTGATCATCAGGGCCTGCACGACCACGACCGGCCACAGGCTGAAACGAGCGCCCGTCAAGAACAGGAACTCGGCATAGACCGGCGCCCGCTCGACAAAGAAGATGTGGCCCAACCCTTCCAGCACATAGGCGCCGGTATCGTAGAAGATCAGGGGAAAGCCGTTCCAGATCGCCACCGACAGGAACATCAGGCTCAGCACCGCGATGCCGAGCGCGCAGACAGGCGCGCCCCGAACCGGACGGGCCGGCAAGGCCAAAGCTCTGATGGTCTCCGGCGATTCGCGCACATCCCCCATGCGCGAGAATTTGCCGCAAGCCGCGTTCTAAAGCGATATCGAACCCAAGCGATGGCAGCCGCACAAGAATGCGCGGTTGACTGGGCACGGGGCCCCCCTAAACTCCGCCCCGGCCTAAATAACCTTCCGTTAAAAGGGACTTTTATGGCGGACAATCCGCAACGACCGCTGGCGACATCACGCCCGCTTTCCCCCCATATGACCATCTATCGCTGGCCGGTCACCATGATGACCTCCATCACCCATCGCCTCACCGGCGTGGGGCTTTCGGTGGGGGCGGTGATCCTGGCTTGGTGGCTGGTTTGCATCTCCAATGGGCCGGAAGGCTGGCAGAGCTTTCACGCCGTGGCCGACACGCCCGTCGGCCTTGTGGTCCTGTTCGGCCTTACCTGGTCCTTGGTCTATCACTTTCTCAACGGCATCCGGCACCTGGCCTGGGACCTGGGCTATGGGTTCGACAAGCAAGTCGCAGAACGCAACAGCATGATCATCTTCGCGCTTTCCATCATCGGAGCGCTCGCCGTCTTTGCCGCCGCCTGGACCGGCCATGGAGGCTATTTGCAATGAGCACGGCGCAAACCCCGCTGCACAAGGTACAAGGCATGGGTTCGTCCCATTCCGGCACCGGCCATTTCTGGCATGAGCGCGTCACCGCGGTGGCGCTGATCCCGCTGTCGCTATGGTTTTCTTATGTGATGCTGGGACTGGTGGGCACCAGCGAAGTTACCGCGCTTCAGGTCCTGGCCCATCCCTGGAATGCGCTGCTGATGGGCGCATTTGTCTGTTTCACTCTTTGGCATACCTATCTTGGCTTGCAGGTGGTGGTGGACGACTACATCGACACGGCGGGCACCAAGATTTTCCTACTGCTCCTGATCCGTTTTTCCGTCATTGCCACCGGCGCGACCTGTTTGTTCGCCATCGTGCGCATCGCCGCTTTATAGGACCATCGCATGCCCGCCTATAACATCATTGACCATAGCTTTGACGTCGTGGTGGTCGGCGCCGGCGGCGCCGGCCTGCGCGCCACCTTGGAATGTGCGCTGCGCGGGCTGAAGACTGCCTGCGTCACCAAGGTATTCCCCACCCGCAGCCACACCGTCGCGGCTCAAGGCGGTGTCGCCGCGTCGCTTGGCAATATGGGCGAGGACAATTGGCGCTGGCACATGTACGACACCGTCAAGGGATCGGACTGGCTGGGTGACCAGGACGCCATCGAATATCTCTGCCGCAATGCGCCGGAAGCGGTGTACGAGCTGGAACATTTCGGCATGCCCTTCTCCCGCACCAATGAGGGCAAGATCTATCAGCGCGCTTTCGGCGGCATGACGTCCAACTACGGCCAGGGCATCGTGCAGCGCACATGCGCGGCCGCCGACCGCACAGGCCATGCCATGCTCCACACCCTTTACGGCCAGTGCGTGAAGC
>DATHLY010000139.1:0-15630 GCA_035487655.1 Rhizomicrobium sp.
CCTTGCGCCCGCTCAGGCGGCGCATTCAGATGGTATTCCAGGATCCCTTCTCATCCCTCAATCCGCGCCAGACTATCGGCGATATCCTCATTGCCGGACCCAGAGCGCATGGCGAGAATCCGGGCAAGGCCCGCAAACGCGCCGTGGAGATGCTCGATCTGGTGGGGCTGAGCCCTCAGACCCTACATCGATTGCCGCATGAGTTTTCCGGCGGCCAGCGCCAGCGCATTGGACTGGCGCGGGCCCTGATGCTCAAGCCCGAGATTCTGATCGCCGACGAACCGGTGTCGGCGCTGGACGTGACGGTACAGGCCCAGATCTTGAAATTGCTGGACGATGTGCGCCGTCAGATGAATCTTGCCATGCTGTTCATCACCCACGACATGCGTGTGGCGGCGGAAATCTGCCATCGCGTGATGGTGATGCGGCATGGCAGAATTGTGGAACACGGGCTAACCCGCGATATCTTCGCCGCGCCGTCCAGCGATTATACCAAGGCTCTGCTGGCGGCGATTCCCGGACGCAAAGCCCTGTAAGGAACGCAAATCATGCGGATCGCGATCGCCGAGTTCAAGCAGGAAACCAACACCTTTGTGCCTTTCACCACCACGGTGAAGACCTTCGAGGAACAGTACCTCCATCGCGGCGAGGATATTCTCACCGCCTTCGGCAAGGCGCGCCTGGAGGTGCCCGGCGCGCTGGATGCGCTCCGCGAGGCGGGCGCCGTGCCAGTGCCGCTGCTCGCCACCATGGCGATGGCGTCGGGCACGGTCGAGCGCAAGAGCTTTGACATCCTGATGGGCGAAATCGAAACGCGCCTGAAGGCGGCAGGAGCTGTGGATGGCGTGTTTCTGGCGCTGCACGGCGCCATGATCCTCGAAGACGAACCCGACGCCGAAGCCGAGATCGTGCGCCGCGTGCGCGCCCTTCTGAAGCCGGGAACGCCGATCACCGTGTCGCTGGACCTGCATGGCCACATTACGGCGGCCATGATCCAGCCCGATGTGGCCTATATCGGCTATCGGGAGTTTCCCCATATCGACATGTACGAGACAGGCTATCGCGCCGCCCGCCTCTTGATCGATTGGATCAACGGCAACGTTCGGCCGGTGATGGCGCTGTCCAAACGCCATATGGTGTTCAGCCCCGATTCCGCACGCACCGGCGCGCCCCCGCTCAGCGATATCGTGGCGGAAGGTCGCGCCATGGAAGCGCGCGGCGAGGTGCTGCATGTCTCGCTGTTTCCGGTGCAGCCCTGGATTGACACGCCGGACCTCGGCTTTGCGGCGCTTGTCTGCGCCGAAAGCAAGGACGCGGCGCAAAAGGCGGCCGACAGGCTGGCCAAGCTGGCCTGGGACCGCCGCGGCGAGTTCGAGCCCGTGGTCACACCGCTGGATGAGATCATCCGCGTCGGCCTCAGCGAACCCGGTCTGACCGTGGCCAGCGATGCCGGCGACTCGCCGTCCGGCGGCGCGGCGGCGGATTCCACTGCCGTGCTGACGGCCTTGTTGCAGGCCGGCGCCGACCGGGCCGAGCGCATATCCATCTGCACCATTTGCGATGCCGAAGCCGCCGCGCAAGCCGCTCACGCCGGGGTCGGCAAAACGATCTCTCTAAGGGTCGGCCACAAGCGCTCGGGCCTGGGCGAACCGCTGACCGTCACCGGCAAGGTGAAGGTCATCAGTGACGGCCGCTATGTGCTGGAAGGTCCCGGCGGCAACGGCATGGTGGGGGAGATGGGGCTCACCGTGGTCCTGGCCATCGGCGGCATTCGGTTGAACTTGCGCTCCATTCCCCATTTCGAATGGGACTTGGGGATTCACAAATCGGTGGGGCTCGATCCGGCGCGCGCGGCGCTGGTCTTTGTGCGCTCGCCAGCGCATTTCCGCGCCTCCTACACGCCCATCGCGGCGCGCATCTTCCTGGCCGATACCCCGGGTCCGACCTGCCTGAACATGCGGCGCATCCCCTTCACGAAAGTGACGCGGCCTTTTTATCCGTTAGACCTTGTAAATGACTAACCCGTCCGGCGGGCTTTCGCCGGCACATGCTGCTTGCGGAAATTCCTGAGAATCTGGCGCAGGCCCGGTTCGGCGACCTGTGTCACGGCATGTTCCACGGGCACCCACGCCAGCTCGCGCGCATTCTTCTCCGGCCAGTCATCCAGTTGCTTGCTGACGGCCAGGGCAAAGACATCCACGCTGCAGGGCAGGCCGCCGCCGTCCTTTTTCTCTTTCAGGTAGTGATATGTGCCGATGGGCTGCGGGCTTATCTTGCCCGTCACACCGGCCTCCTCAAAGGCTTCGCGGGCGGCATTTTCCGCCGCGCTCAAGTCGGTTTCCGGCCAGCCCTTCGGCACGATCCAGCGCTTGCTGTTCAGGGAGGTGATGAGCAGGACTTCAATCTGGAAGTTGCGCTTTGGGGAATGGCGCCAGCACAGTGCCGCCACTTGTTTGCCATGCTCGCGAAAAAGTGATTCGCCCTGCATGCTCTCCGCTCTTCACGCGATTCGCTCGGGCCATCTTACGGTTCATCCGTCTACGGCCCAATAGCAGATGATAATCGCCGCAATCAGTGAGCGCTTGGTTAACGCGGGGTCGGGCATTTGTGACAGTTCCGCCGCGACTGTCGCGCGTCACGCGACGTGGATGGCCGTGGCGAGCAGATAGAATACGGCGCCGATCAGGCCCGCCGCCGGCATGGTCACGATCCAGGCGACGACGATGTCCTTGGCCACGTTCCAGCGCACCGCCGAGGCCCGCCGCGCCGCGCCCACCCCGACAATGGCGCCGGTGATGGTATGGGTGGTGGAGACCGGCACACCCATATAGGTGGCGCCGAACAAGGTCAGCGCCCCCGCCGTCTCGGCGCAGACGCCTTGCATCGGGGTCAGATGCGTGATCCGCGAGCCCATGGTGCGCACGATGCGCCAGCCGCCGAACAGGGTACCCAGCGCCATCGCTGCCTGGCAGGACAGCACCACCCAAAAAGGAACATGAAAGCTGCCGCCTTCCAGGCCGTGCGCGAACAGCAAGGCCGCGATGATCCCCATGGTCTTTTGCGCATCATTGCCGCCATGTCCCAGGCTGTAGGCGCTTGCGGATATGAACTGCATATGGCGGAAAACCCCATCCACCCAAAAGGGACTCGCTTTCAGGAAGGTCCAGGAAACGATCAGCACCAGCAGCAAGGCAAGGACAAAGCCGGTGGCAGGCGACAGAAAAATGGCGGCCGCGGTCTTACCCAAGCCAGACCAGACGATCACCTTCCATCCACCCTTGCAAAGCCCCGCGCCCACCAGTCCGCCGATCAGCGCGTGGGACGAAGAAGAAGGAATGCCCGCGAGCCAGGTCACCACATTCCACACAATGGCGCCCATCAGGGCGCCGAAGATCACCGCATCGTCGATTACCGCGGGCGAAACGATGCCGGTTCCGATGGTGGCGGCGACATGCAGCCCGAACACGGCGAAAGCGATGAAGTTGAAGAAGGCCGCCCAGGCCACGGCATAGCGAGGCGACAGGACGCGGGTGGAAACGATGGTGGCAATCGAGTTGGCCGCGTCATGCAGCCCGTTGAGAAAGTCGAAGACCAGCGCGACGGCGACCAGGGCCGCGATGAGGAGCATCAGACTTGCTCAATGACGATGGCGCTGATGCGGTTGGCGACATCCTCGAAACGGTCCACCACCTTTTCCAGATGGTTGTAGATCTCGTTGCGCACGATGAAGGCCATCACGTCGCCGTTTCTGTGCTTCAGATAGAGAGCCTTGATGCCATGGTCGTTGAGATCGTCGGCCTGCTCTTCCAGGCGGGTGATTTCTTCGGCGATGGTGTTGATGCGGGTGACATTGTCGCGCAGGGTGCCGAGCAGCCCCACCGCCTCCACCGTCAGTTCGGCGCAGCGCAGGATGATGTCGGCCATCTGGCGCATCTCCAGCTCGAAGCTGTTGACTTCGAACAGCGTGATGGCCTTGGCCGTCTTCTTCATCTGGTCGATGGCATCGTCGAGCTGGTTGATCAGCTCCTTCATGTCGCCGCGATCGAAGGGCGTGATGAAGCTGCGCCTTATCCCCACCAGCACGGCGCGCGCGATGGCGTCGGCCCTGTCTTCATGCTGCACGATACGCGCACAGGCACCGGGTACTCCTGGTCCGCCTTCCAGCAGATCGCGCAGCGCAATCGCGCCGTCCACCAGCGTGCGGGCGTGGTCATTGAATTGCTCGAAGAATTTTTCTTCGCGCGGCATCAATGCCTGGAAAAATCTGAGCACCGTGATCCCCGTTTTGCGGCCACTGCTTGCTATGGCCTCCCGCGCCCGTCAAGCGGGTGGCAATGATGAAGAAAATTGCAATGAATACAAAGAATTAGGGGCGCCGGTTGCGCGACGCCCCTGTCACAATCCTTGGAGTTGCACGTGCTATTTGTCGTCCGACAGGCCGAAGACGAACAGATTGTAGCCATTCGGCGGACGATGAACCTCGCTCAGCATGGTGCTGGGTTTGGCCTCCGGACTGCCGCCGCCCAGGCCGGTGGTGACGGCGACATACTGTTTGCCGTCGACGCTGAAGCTGACGGGGAAGCCCTGCACCGTCGTGCCCAACCGCGTCTTCCACAGGGTCTTGCCGTTGCGCACATCCACCGCGCGGAAGACGCGGTCAAAGTCACCCACAAATGCCAGATTGCCGGCTGTCGAAATCACGCCGGTCAAAAAGGGCGCGCGCTGCTGAAACGACCAGAGCGGCTTCATGTCGGCGGTGCGATAGGCCGACAGCCGTCCCATATTGCCGTCGGTGCCCGGCATCTCGAAATAGGCCTGCGAACCGTTGCCCAGCATGAATACGCAGCTCTGCGACAAGGGAATGATCAGCGTGTCGCTGGGCTGGTGGTAGCTGGTGGCCTGCCAGTCATGGCCGCCCTCCGGGCCAGGGCACGAGGACAGCCACTGATCCACCTTCTGGTCGACAATGTCCTTCCTGTAGGCGGGACGGCCAGTCTTCTTGTCGATGGAGGACCAGATATTTTGGAACACGGTCTCCTTGGCTTCGATGAACTTGCCGGTGACGCGGTCCAGCTTCCACAGGATGCCCGCCTTGCCGATGGTCATCAGCGTCTTCTGCTCGCCGTGATTGATCAGCACGCGCTCATAGACTTCATCCAGGTCCAGTGACTCGCCGGGCCCGTGCTGGAAGAACCATTTCATCTTGCCGGTGTCGGGATCCAACGCCAGGGTGGAATTGGCATAGTTGGTGTCGCCGACGCCCGAGCCGCGCAGGTCGCGCCGCCATGGTTTGGCTTGGGCGGTGCCCCAATAGGTGGTGTTGAGTTCGGGATCGAAGGTGCCGGCAATCCAGGTCTCTGAGCCCTTGCGCATATTGTCCGGCAGCGTGCCCCAACTGTCGCCGCCGGGATCGCCCTTCAGCGCCACGGTGACGAACTTCCAGACCCGCTTGCCGGTCTTGGCGTCATAGGCGCTGATATAGCAATGATCGTCGGTCCCGGGCCGGCCGCAATTGGTCATGCCCACCAGCACTTTGCCGTTGATGACGATCACGCCGCCGGTGGACCCGCCGATGCCCGGCTTATAGTCGACGATATTGTTCTTCCAGATCTCCTCGCCGGTGCGCGCGTCCAGCGCATAGACCATGCCGTAAGGCGTGTTGACGAAGAGATAGTTGCCCCAGAAGCCCAGGGCGCGGGTCTCTTCCGTGGAAGAGCCGGGGCCAGGCGCGCGTGGCGCCGGGCCGATGCGGTTCTCCCACAACAGCTCGCCGGACTTGCCGTCCAGCGCTTGGATGGTATTGCCGGTGCCCCAGACGTAAATGATGCCATTATGGACCATGGGCGTGATTTCCATGGTGCCGTTTTCCGGCATGGACCACATCCACTTCAGCGTCAGCTTGGAAACATTGTCGGCGTTGATCTGATTGAGCGGGCTGTAGCTCCAACCTTGATAGTTGCGTCGGAACATCAGCCAGTCGCCGTCCGGTGGATTGCGCAGCATCTCATCGGTGACGGGAACGTAATTCTGGATATTGCCCTTCAGGCTCAGGCCGAACTTGGTCGGCAGGCTGAAGCGGCCCGGATCGGGACGCCGGGCCGGCACGGTCGGGCCACCGGCGGTGCGCGCGTTATTGAGGCCCGCCGGCGTCCTGCCGTTGGCAATCGAGGCGATCGCGATCGCAGTGGTGGGCGTGAAGGCAGTGGTGCCCGGCATGGCGCCGTTTGCGCGCAGGATATAGGCGACAAGGCTGGTATAGGTCGCGTCATCCAGGCTGCCGCCGCGTCCCAGCGGCATGGTCGTGTGAATCTTGCTGTAAAGCTCTGCCGTGGTGCGCTTGCCCCAGGCGCCCATGAAGGCAGCGCCCGCCAGCGCAGGCGCGTCATTGGTGCCCGCCAGATCAGCCAGATGGCAGGCGGCGCAATTGTCGGCAAAAGCTTGCCGGCCGGTATCGACCTGGGCCTGGGTGAAAGGGCCGGCGGCCTGACCAAGCGCCATGGTGCCCAGTGCGGCCGTTGCCATCACTGCCGCGCCCAGAAGCCAGATATTTTTCTTATGCATCTTCAAATCCTCAACATCGGGTCAGCTCTGCGGCGTGTCGAATTGCGGAAGGAACCAATGCCCTTCCTCCGGCACGTCCTGGCCAGGCGTTGGGTGCGCCGGGAAAATCCAGCCCCACAACGTGCCCTTGGGACCCCAAGACACATCGGCGGGCGCTTTCTCGCTGTTGATCTGAAGATAAAGCCTGCCGGTCCGCAGTGCCCCGGCTTGGGCGGGGGTCAGCTTGAACTCGCCGGAGATGTCGCCGCTTGTGGCCTTGGAGACATTGAGATCGAAGGCCGGCTTGCCTGGTACGCCTGCGATGGGGCTGATCAATACATGCCCCTCGGTGGCATTGGAGGGCAGGCCGTGGAAACTGCCCTTCACGCTCATGGTCTTGCCGTCTGAACTGATGACGGCTTCGCCACGGCCGGCGATGACCAACTTGGTTTCATCATCCAGAGGCATCGGTCCGAGATTGACCTGATAGTCCGCCGCGAAAGCCGGCGCCGCGGCAAGCGCGAACGAAAGTGCAAAGACAAATCTGGAAGTCACGAGATAGCTCCTTCGATGTTAGGGTCTAAACTCAATAATCGCATGGCCGCGACGCTGGGGATTTTGGTCTCTGGCCAGGAGCGAGGAGCGATGTAGGCTTGAATTGCCCATGAGCGACGAGCGACGCCGCCAGAGGCCAAAAGACCAGCGTCCCTTCGGGTTGCGGGAAAAATCGCCGACTGGTGCGTCGAAAGGCTCGGCCGTATTGCCGATACGCCCTGCGCCTTTCTCCTTCCATTCGATCATTTTTCCTCGCAACGCGGCTCATGGGATTATTGAGTTTAGACCCTAGTTGCCGCCGCCATTGGCCTGCTCCGGCTGATACCAATGCAGATTGTCGGGGCGGGGAATGTAGGCAAGGCGCGTGGACGGCCCATCAGCATAGGGCATGGCGCGATGCCAGCGGCCGGTGGGCGCCGCCACCAGATCGCCGTCCGTGACAGTGACCAGCTTTTCGCCTTCCACCAGGAACTGCTGCGTGCCTTCGATGATCACCCAGATCTCGGGGAAGTTGGCATGAAAATGGCCCCAGACATTGTCGGGCGGAGTGGGCACGCCCTTTTGCGAGCGCAGGATGGTGACATAGGTGTGGTCGTCGCGAATCCACACACCGCGTTTCTCGCCGCCCTGCACGATCTGCTTTTCAAAGTCGATAGAGGGCAGGTTGATCTTGTCATAGTCGCCATGCCCGGAATAAGCGGCCTTGATATACTGGACGCCCTTCACCGGCGTGGGCGTTTCGCTCAGCGGATAATCAGGCGCCTCGCCCGCAGGGCGCATCTGGAAGCGCAAGCTCGGCTCGCTGCCCACCGTTTCCATGCTGTATTGCAGGCGCTTGGGGACCTGAATCAGAAAATGCTTGCCGGCAATGAACGGCTCCTGGCCTTCGATCGTCACTTTCATCTGGCCTGACTGCACCACCCAGAAGACGCGGTCGTCCGCGAAGAACTGAGTCTTGGTCTTCTCGCCCGGCGCCATGGAAATCCATTCGCCGATGAAGTCGCGGCTTGAGAAGACTTCCTGCGTCCAGCTCTGTTTGCTTTTATGGGCGGCCAGCACATCGGCCAGGCGGTAGACCAGCTTGTTGGGGCCGGCATAGGGCGGCAGCTTGGCGGGCTTGGCGGCCCAGGCGATCGTGGCCTTGGAGGCCGGCGCGGTGGCCTGCGCCTGAGTTTGGGCGAAGGCGTCCGAGCCCAGCGCCAATGCCAAAGCGGCCGTGGCAGCCCATTTGATGAACGACATGAATTCCCTCCCCAGAAGCCAATTTTTCGTGTTTTGCAAACATTAGCAGCGAGGGCGTGGCAGGGCCAGCGGCGCGGGTGCCGCACCAATCATTAAGTGAGCGGCCAGCCAATCAATGACCTTGGGGCGGGTGAATTTCGCTCAGAATTTCGCCCAGAATCTCATAAGACCGCCGGCGTGCGACGGAATCGAAAATCTGGGCGGTTACCATGATCTCATCGGGCGCATGCGCCGCGATGAAGTTGTTCAGGCCCAGGGCAATTTCAGCCCGGTCCCCCACGATGGCGCAGCGCAACACGCGCTCCAGCATATCGGCGAGGCGCGGTTCCAGCGTTTCCTCATAACCGGATTTGGGTGGAGGCAGTTGACCCGGATGGCCGGTGCGCAAATTGATAAAGGCCTGCTGCAGGGACGTGAAAAGCAGTCGCGCTTCCTCGCCGGTTTCGGCCGCGAACACATTTAGGCCCAGCATCGCATAGGGCTTGTCCAGATAGGGCGATGGCTGGAATTGCTGCCGGTACAGCCGAAGCGCGAAATCAAGGTCATCGGGCGCAAAGTGCGACGCAAAGGCATAAGGCAGGCCCAAAGCTGCCGCCAATTGCGCGCCATA
Source organism: Rhizomicrobium sp. (assembly GCA_035487655.1). GTDB lineage: Bacteria > Pseudomonadota > Alphaproteobacteria > Micropepsales > Micropepsaceae > Rhizomicrobium. The sequence continues at coordinate 8,948 of DATHLY010000139.1, forward strand.
ATGGCTCGAGCCCAAAATCCAAACCGGAACATTGCTGCTTTCACCCGGAATGGCTCGCAGGACCTGACCTGGCGAAGCTGGACTGAGATAAGCCAGCAGCTCCTGCACATCCTGCGGGAAGTGGTCGACACTGCCGGCAAGATTGCGGCGCAGGGCGACGGCGGTGCGCGGATCGGTCCCCGGCGCGCGCCCGATGCCAAGATCGATACGGCCTGGGAAGAGCGCCTCCAAGGTGCCGAACTGTTCGGCAATCACCAGCGGCGCATGGTTGGGCAGCATGATGCCGCCGGCGCCCACGCGGATGGTGCTGGTGTGCCCGGCGACATGGCCGATGGCAACCGCGGTGGCGGCACTGGCGATGCCGGGCATGTTATGGTGCTCCGCGAGCCAATAGCGCCGGTATCCCAGCCTTTCGCAGAGCTGTGCCAATTCGGCACTTTCGCGCAACGCGGCGGCGGCATCGCTGCCCTGTTTGATGGGCGACAGATCCAGCACGGACAAGGGAACCATGGCATCAAGATGGCAGCTTGCCTGCTTCGTTCAAGGGCGAGTCACGACCGGCGAGCGCCGCGAGCTTGGGCGAGCGGCCGGCCCGCCACATTTCAGGCTCGATTCTCCGTTACAGACAAAGGCAGGGGCCATATCGGCCGCGAGACAAGCGGTCTGGCGAAGGATCAACATCATGCAGCGCAGGAATCTTCTGCTCGGCGCGGGCGCGCTGGGTTTTGGCTTTGTGACCGCTCTTGCCCTGCCGGCGCAGGCCGCGAATGCCGCAGAGGATTTCGTCCGCGGCAATATCCAGACCGGCTTTGATATTCTCAATGACCGCAATACCTCCGCCTCTGAACGCCGCGACCGCTTCGCGACTTTTCTGTTGGGCCTTACCGATGTGAAGCGCGTGGCGCTGTTTCTCTTAGGCTCCCACGCGGCGGGTGCGTCGCAAGCCGATCTGGATGCCTATGTCGCGGCCTATCAGGATTATGTGCTGACGGTCTATCAAACCTATTTCCAGCTCTATGCCGGACAAACATTGCGCGTGATCTCCTCGCGCGAGCGCGCGCCCGGCGACTTCATTGTCGCCGCCAACATGGTTGGCCAGCCGAACTCGACGATGGAAATCGATTTCCGCATACGTACCGACCAAGCCAAGCCGCTTCTGACGGATGTGGCGATAGCGGGCGTGTGGCTGGCACTTGCTCAGCGCGATCAAATCCAAGCCGTTCTTGCGCAAAATAACGGCGATATCAAAGCCTTGGTCGCACATCTGCGCGGCAAAAGCTGAAGTGGGCAGGAACCTTGGTTCCGCAAGTTGCAGCTTGAAATGCGTCCCTGCATTGGTTAAGTGACGAAGAGTGCTGGGGCATATGCGCCAGGAGCCGCTTGGTTCCGCGTCGGTTTGAGTTTTTCGCCCTGCCAGTCTTTCGCGTCATGTTTTGCGTCATGCGCACCCGGCAGTTACCAGACCTGGAGAGATCGTGTCCAAGCCTGCTTCTTCTGTTGCCCAATCTCAACCTTCAGTCGGCGGGTTCCTGGCCGCCTTGCTCCTGGGCGGCCTTTGCGTCCTTGCCGCATCGCTGATGCCGGACGACAAGCTGCACAGCGCCCGCACAATCGCCAAGTCCATCGCGCGCTCGCAGACCCTGGCCGAACTGATGACGAAAACTGCAACCGCGCCGGTGCAGCCTTCGGCCTATGACGAAGAGTCTGCCATGACACAAGCGCAACTTCTCAATCGCTGGGACGGAATCGTCAATGAGGCCTCGCGGCGCTTCAACGTTCCCAAGGCCTGGATCCGGGCCGTGATGGCGCGCGAAAGCGGCGGCCGCACCATGCTCGGCAAGAACCAACCCATCGTCAGCCGCGCGGGCGCTTTGGGCCTGATGCAGGTGCTGCCCCAGACGTATGAAGAGATGGCTTCTGAACACAGACTGGGCAACAATCCCTTCGATGCCAGGGACAATATCATGGCGGGCGCGGCCTACTTGCGCTGGCTGCATCAAAAGTATGGCTATCCTGCCATGTTTGCCGCCTACAATGCCGGGCCGGGCAGACTGGAAGATCATCTGGAGCATGGGGCGAACCTGCCGGCCGAGACCCGCGCCTATGTCGGCAGCATCGGCAAGACCTTAAAGTTTGACACGAGCAAGAGCGGGTTGGAGCCGGTCAGCCTGACCCGACCCGATGGCACGATTGTTAAGATCGACCCAGCCCAAATTATTGCCATCAGGGCTGTTTTGCCCGGCGAATATGCGCCGGAGGTCAAGTCGGTGGTCACCCTGGGCAAGCACCAGCAGCAGGGCATTCGCGAGGAGGTCCAGACCGCCACTGCGGCGCTTCGGGCCGCCGGCAAGTCGATTTGGCCAAGTTGATCTAGTGTCCCGATTCCGAAATTCGCACGGTCTCTATATCGGGCTTTGGCGAATTTCGGAATCGAAGGGACACTAGCAATTCATTGATCCCTAGTGTCGTTTTGGTTTCGAAGTTCGCTCGGAGCCCCATATCGATAATATGGCGAACTTCGAAACAACGACACTAGCGAAGCTGCGCGCGCCAGGTAATATCCGCCTGTATCTCGCGGGACCGATCCATGCGCAATTCCACATTTGCCGGTCTGATGTCGGCCACGGCCGTTTTTGTGATGGCGTCGCATGCCGGTCACGCCTACGCCGCTGGTCCATTCGATACCCCCAGCAACTTGCCTTACCAGGCGCCGCGCTTCGACATCATCAAGGACAAGGATTATCAGCCGGCCTTTGAAGCGGGCATGCGCCAGCAGCTGGCGGAAATGGACGCCATCGCCGACAACAAGGCCGAACCCAGCTTCGAAAACACCATCGCGGCGATGGAGCGCTCCGGGCGAATGCTGGAGCGCGTGAACAACGCCTTTTTTGGCGTGGTGCAGGCCAATACCAATCCCGCCTTGGACAAGGTGCAGACGGCGGAGGCGCCCAAGCTGGCCGCGCACACCGACGCCATTTTCCTCAATGACAAATTGTTTGCGCGCGTGAAAGCACTTTATGACCGGCGCGCCAACCTGAAGCTGGATGGCGAAGCTTTGCAAGTGCTGACGCTCTATTACCGTCAATTTGTCCATGCCGGCGCCAATCTTTCGCCAAAAGACAAGACGCGGCTGAAGGAGATCAACAAGCGGGACGCCAGCCTGGAGACGTCCTTTCAGCAGAAGCTGGTGGCGGCCGCCAAGAAAGGCGCGCTGGTAGTGGACAATAAGGATGAGCTTAAGGGACTGAGCGATGCGGAGATCGCTGCGGCGGCGGAAGCCGCCAAGTCGCGCGGGCTGAAAAGCAAATATGTCATTCCGCTGCAGAACACCACCCAGCAGCCGCTCTTGACCTCGCTGGCGGATCGCGCCGTGCGCGAGAAGCTGTTCCGGCAAAGCTGGACGCGCGCTGAGAAAGGCGATGCCAACGATACCCGCGCCATCATTTCAGAATTGGCGAGCCTGCGGGCGGAGAAAGCCAAGCTCCTGGGCTATCCCAACTATGCCGCCTATGTGCTCTACGACCAGATGGCCCAGACGCCGGAGGCGGTGCAGAAGTTTATCGGTCAGTTGGTGCCCCCAACGCGCGGCAAGGCGGCGGAGGAAGCCAGCCTGATCCAGGCCGCCATCGACAAGGATGGACCGCATTTCGATTTGCAGCCCTGGGACTGGCAGCGCTATGCCGAAAAGGTGCGCAAGGAACGCTATGCGCTGGATGAGGCGGCGCTCAAACCCTATTTCGAGCTGAACAAGGTGCTCAAGGACGGCGTGCTCTATGCCGCCAACCGGCTGTACGGAATTACCTTCAAGGAGCGCAAGGACATCCCGGTCTATCATCCGGACGTGATGGTCTATGAGGTGTTCAACCAGGACGGCTCGGCCCTGGGTCTGATGTATTTCGACTATTTCAAGCGCGACAACAAAACCGGCGGCGCCTGGATGAGCAACTTCGTCAGCCAGTCAAAGCTCTTGAGCACCAAGCCGGTGATCTACAATGTCGCCAATTTTTCCAAACCCGCTCCTGGCCAGCCGGCATTGCTCACCTTCGACGATGTCACCACCATGTTCCACGAGTTCGGCCATGCCCTGCATGGGCTGTTCGCCAATCAGACATATCCTTTGGTGTCCGGCACCAATGTGGCGCGCGACTTTGTCGAATTCCCCTCTCAATTCAATGAGCATTGGGCGCTCTATCCCGAAGTGCTCAAACATTTCGCCGTTCACTACAAGACGGGTGTGCCCATCCCGCAGGTGTTGGTGGACCGGATCAAGCAGTCGGAGAAATGGGGCCAGGGCTATGCACTGGGCGAATTGCTGGCGGCCTCAGAGCTCGACATGCAATGGCACATGCTGCTCCCGGGTACGCCGAAACAGGATGTGGACCAATTCGAGGCCCAGGCCCTGAAAAAGACGGGCACCGATTTCGCCAATGTGCCGACGCGCTACCGTTCCAGCTATTTCCTGCACATCTGGGCCAACGGCTATGCGTCGGGCTATTACGCCTATCAATGGACCGTCATGTTGGATGACGATGCCTATGCCTGGTTCACCGCCCATGGCGGACTCACGCGCGCCAATGGCCAGCGCTTCCGCGATCTGATTCTGTCGCGCGGCCACACCATGGATTACGGCCCCATGTTCAAGGCCTTTTATGGCAAGGACCCCGATATCGGCCCCATGTTGGAGCATCGCGGTCTGAATTCCACCAAAATAACCGTTCCGCCCAAATAGTTACCGCCGGCCCTTTCGGGAACTTTATTTACGCCTCTCAGTTAGAAGTTCGGTTCCGTCTGGAGCCGGTCGCGAGGCAGGGGGTTGAGTGCCGTTCGGACATAGAAGCGGGATCGTATCCGCCAGCCTGTTGTTGGCTGTTAACTTGTTGACGCCGGCAGCGCGGGGCCAGCCATGAGGGGACGCAACTGGAGCCCGTCGACTATTGCCGCGCTGGTCGCGGCGGCTGTCCTGGTGACGGCGGGTATACTGATGGCGATCTACCAGGAAAGGCTCTACAGCGAGCAACAGGTAAAGAGCGTGCGCGAGCAGGCGCAGATACTCGCTGCAAACGCCACCGCCGCGGTCCTGATCGGCGACCGCAGCGCGGCCCAGGAATATGTGGACGCGCTTCACGCCAATCCCGAGCTTTTGGGCGCGGCCATTTACAGCGCCAATGGCCGCCGGATGGCGGGCTTTGCGCGTCGCACGCAATTGCCCGAGCAGCTTGCCTCACCGCATGTCGATCCCGGCCCGGGCTATATCGATGTCGCGGTGCCGGCCGGCCCCAAGGGGACGCGGGCGGGAATGGTGCTGCTGCGGGCCGTCACGGAACCCGCCGAACGCCGCTTTGTCCCCTATGCCGGACTGATCCTGCTGGTGACCATGGGAGCGTTGGTGATCGCAGTCTTGAGTTTGTCTCAGGCCCAGCTCGCGCGACGCCACCAGCAGCTGGTGACCGTCAACGCCCGATTGCATGAGGAGATGGAAGAGCGGCGCAAGACCGAGGAAGCACTGCGTCAGAGCCACAAGATGGAAGCCATCGGCCAGCTTTCCGGCGGTATCGCCCATGACTTCAACAACCTGATCATGATCGTGAAAGGCAATTTGCGGCTATTGCGGCGCAAGCTGGGCGAGGAGCAGGGTCCCGCCGGCACCTACATCAACAGCGCCGACGAGGCGCTGGACCGCGCCGCCTATCTCACCCAGCGCGTTCTGGCTTTCTCGCGCCGTCAGCCGCTGACGCCGCAGCGGGTCCATCTCAGCGCCCTGGCCGAGGGCTTGTCGGAATTGTTGCGCCATTCCGTGGGCGAGAAGGTGGAGATCAGCCTCAGGCTGAATGGCACTTGGCCCACCGTTTGTGACATCAATCAGATGGAGAATGTGATTCTCAATCTCGCCATCAATGCGCGCGACGCCATGCCCAATGGCGGCCGGCTGGTGATCGAGACCAGTGACGTGACATTGACCCAGGCCCCGCTGGAACTGGAAATCCAAAATTTCGTGGCCGGGGACTATGCCAGCCTGACAGTGATCGATACCGGCTCGGGGATGTCGGAGGAAGTTCGCCGCCGGGCCGTTGATCCTTTTTTTACCACCAAGCCGCAGGGCAAGGGCACCGGCTTGGGACTGTCCATGACCTTCGGTTTTGTGCGCCAGTCGGGGGGCTATTTGCTGATTGAAAGCGCACCCGATAAAGGTACTGCGATAACCATCCTGATGCCGCGCGATAGGGAGGGGGCATGAACGACAGAACACCGATTCTGGTTGCGGAAGATGAGGCCATGCTGCGCCTCATCACGGTGGAAGTGCTTCAGGATGCGGGCTTTGACGTGTTCGAGGCTGCCGACGGTGCCGAAGCGCTTGACCTGTTGAAGGCAAATCCCGGAATTGCACTTCTGGTCTCCGACATCAAGATGCCCCGCATGGACGGTTATGCCTTGGTCGAGGCTGGTCTGGCATTCAGCCCCGAACTCAAGGTGCTGTTGATGACGGGCTATTCCCACGACCCACCGCCAGCGATCCAGAAAATCCGGGACCTTCAGATCCTGCGCAAACCTTTCAATCTGGAACGGCTCTGCACACTGGCAGCCGAAATGACCGCCGCCTAGTGGCGTAACGTTCACCGCATCGCCGGCATCAAGCTCTCAGCGGACTTTCGAAAGACATTAGCGCATTTTCGATTTCCGCTTTT
>DATHLY010000140.1:0-4217 GCA_035487655.1 Rhizomicrobium sp.
CCATGATCGCCTCGCCGCGCTGGTTGGCGGCGCGGAACATCAAGGTCGGCACGCCATCAAAAGGCGCGACCACGGCCACGTTGGAGAACAGCACCCGCGCAAGGGGGCGCGAGAAGCGCGCGAAGATCACCCCGGTGAACAAAGCGATGGTCAGGATGCCGCTGAAACTTTCCACCGTCACCAGAAGATTGGTGTAGAGCGTGCGCGGCGCCATGGCGCCATAGCCCAGCGTGCCCAATGTTTGCACGCTGAAGAAAAAGGCGTCGGCGAAACTGCCGGCGCGGGCGTTGACGATGCCGCCACGATCGATGACGTAGAGCATGGCGAAGATGAGATTGATGACGACGAAGGTCGCCGCCAACCGGGCGAAGAACCAGGGCCAGGAGACGGTGAGAATGTTGTGATAGAAATCCAGGAAGCGGCCGCTGTCCTGACCCTTCACCACCGCCATGCGTTTGCCGCGCGGCAGCCTGGCAAGGCTTCGGATCTGCCGCGGCAGTTGGCGGATGGGCGGCGGCGTTTCGGGCTGGACGCTCATGCGCGCGCGCCGGAGGCCTTGAGATAGTCCGTCCAGATGCGGTCCTTTTCCGAGCCCAGCTTGTGGAGGTAGGCCCAGCTGAACAGGCCGCTGTCATGGCCGTCGTCAAAACCGATGCGCACCGCATAATTGCCCACCGGCTCCAGGCCGGAGATTTTCACATCCTGTTTGCCCGTCACGATGGTCTTGGGCCCAGCACCATGGCCGCGCACTTCGGCGCTGGGCGATTCCACCCTGAGATATTCCGCAGCAAGCTCAAAGCGGCTGCCATCCTCGAAGGAGACGATGAGCCGATCGCGCGCCGGGTTGAGGCGGATTTCGCTGGGCCAAGGATTGGGATCAGCGGAGGGCATCGCGCTCTTCCTCGCTCAGGGAACGCGCCTCGCCCGGCAGCATGACCGGCACGCCACCCCGGATGGGATAGGCAAGACCCGCGGCGCGCGAGACCAGTTCCTGCTTGTCGCGGTCGTAGTGCAAGGTGCTCTTGGTGAGGGGACAGACCAAGATTTCCAAAAGCTTTGGATCGGTATCCATGGTGGCCGTCAATTCAAGGTGGTTGGCCCGGATTCGCCGCCGATTTCCAGAAGCGCGATCAGGGTTGAGGCGCGCTCGCGCACGCCTTCGGCCTCCAACAGGGCCTGCTTTTCCACCGGATCGAAGGGGCACATCATGGCCAGCGCGTTGATCAGCGCCTCGCCCGGCGCTGTCATCACGCTGTTCCAGTCGGCCTGCATGTCACGGCTGGTGAGATAGGCCTTGAGTGCCTTCAGCAGCCGATCGCGCGGAAACGTTTCCTCCCGTGGCTGGGCCAGATCGCCGGCAAAGCCCGCAAAGTCGCAATGGCCGACGCGCCAGGGCGTGGTGGTTTGCATCTCGCCCGTCAGGCGGAAACGGCAGATGCCGGCGAGCGAGATCAAGTAGCGATTGTCCTCCGTCTCCCGGAAGGAAACGATCTTGCCTGCGCAACCCACATGGCTCAGACGCGGGGCCGCCACCTTATCCTCGCTCTCGGCCGGCTGGATCATGCCGATCAGCCGGTCGCCCGTCAGCGCATAGTCGACCATCTCCAGATAGCGCGGCTCGAATACGTTCAGCGGCAGTTGGCCCCGCGGCAGCAACACCACGCCGGACAGCGGAAATAGCGGCAGCGAGCGCGGCAGATCGGAATAGGAGAAATAGTGCTTGGGCATTATGGGACCCGTCTTCTCAAGGCCACCTCAGGAGAATAGCAGCCCGGACAGTTTGCGCCTGGCCTCGATTGTGCGTGGGTCGGCAGGGCCCATCGCCTCGAACAGGATGACGAGCTGCTTTCTCGCGGCCTCCTCGTTCCATTTTCGGTCGCGCCGGACCAGTTCCAAGAGCTCCGCCACCGCGCCGTCGCGATCGCTAGCCCCCTCCAGCGCGATGGCGAGATCATAGCGCGCCTGATGGTCCTTCGGATCGGCAGCCAGCCTGGCGCGCAGAGCGGTGATTTCGCCGCTCTCCGGCGCTGGCTTGTCCTTGAGTTTCAGCTCTGCTTCCACCGCGCGGATGGCTTCGTCCTGGGCACCTTCCTGGCTGACCATTTGGAGCGTCGTCCTGGCGCGTTCCAGATCGCCGCCCTTGAGATAGGCCCGCGCCAGCCCGGCAACCGCTTTGGGGTTTCCCGGCTCGTCCTGCAGGACGTGGCCATAGGCCTGCGCCGCCAAGGCGATATCGCCGGCCTCCAGCGCCTCGGCCGCCACCGCCAGCACTTCGGCGGTGTGCTCAGGTCCGCCATGGCCGTGATGCTCATGGCCGCCCGCCCCGCCCGCCAGCGCCGCCACAAAGGCCTTCACCTGGCTGTCGGGAATGGCGCCCATGAATCCGTCCACGGGCTGGCCGTCGCGGAAGGCGTAGACGGTGGGAATGGATTGGATGCGCAGCTGCTGGGCGATCTCGGGATTCTCGTCGATATTGACCTTGACCAGCTTCACTGCGCCGTCCGCCGCGTTCACCGCGGCTTCCAGCGAGGGGCCCAAGGTTTTGCAGGGACCGCACCAGGGGGCCCAGAAGTCCACGATCACCGGCGTGGCTCGGCTTTGCTCCAGCACGTCCGCGGCGAAGGTGGCCAGGCTTGAATCCTTGATGTGCGGGCTGCTGCCCGTCGCCGCATTCTGGATCGGCTGGGAGGTGAGCGGACGGCCGCCGGGACCGATCAATGCCATAGGTGCGCTTTCCGGATGTTTCCGCCCAGAAACATGGTCGTTCGGGCTTCTAAATGAAAGGGGGCCCGCCAGCCTTAGGGAACCAGCTTCTTGATCCACTCCGGCAGGGCGAAGGCGGCGCTGTGGACGGCCGGGTTGTAGTAGTCGCATTTGAGCTTGGCCCTCTTGTAGGCCTTGGCGGCCCGCTCGACGCCTTTTGCCGTGCCCAGCGGCGCTCCGCCCTTGCTGGCCCACGACAGTGCCATGTAGCCGCCGATATAGGTGGGCACCACAGTCAGATAGAGGCCGGAGCGGGGGAAGAACTGCGCCAGCTCTTCCAGCGCCTCGGTGATCTCCCAAGGCTGGTAGAAAGGCACGCCGGTCTGGAAAGTGGCATAGCCGCCTTTTTTAAGCGCGCCCTTCACCCGGTCATAGAAGGTCTCGCCGAACAGCGCCTTGCCGGGGCCGACCGGATCGGGCCGGTCGGCGATGACCAGGTCGAAGCGGCTCTTGCTGGATTTGCGGCCCAAATATTCGAAGGCGTCGGCCACCTCGATGGTCATGCGCTTGTCGCGGAAAGCCTTGGCGTTGACCTCGCCGAACAGCTTTTTGCACAACTCGATCACCCGCCCGTCGATATCGACAAGCACCACTTCCTGGACATTTTTATGCTTAAGGGCCTCATCCGCGATTGAGAGATCACCGCCGCCCACGATCATCACGCTCTGCACTTTGCCATGCTCCAGCATGGGCAGGTGGGTGAGCATGTCGGCATAAGCGCTCTCGTCCCGGCTGGTGATCTGGACGATGTCGTCCAAAGTCATGACCCGGCCATTGGCGACGGTGTCGAAGATGCGGATCTGCTGGTACCGGCTGCGCTCGTCCGCCAGCACCTTGGTGACCTCCATGGACTGGGCGTAACCCTTGTGGAGGCGTTCCTTAACCTCGAACAGCTTGGCCATAACGATTCCTTAGTAATTGTGACAATGTTTTTCGAAAGCTGCCTATAGGCGCTGGCGGCGACGCTGTCTACCGCGCCTCACGAATCCGTCTGAGACCCATTCCATAAGCCTTTCCTGCACGCGGGCGACGCTCGCGAGAGACGCGTTGCGGCTCTCTCGCATGAGGTCCGGGAAGGCACGCCGGCGAAAAAAATTGGCCCTGGGGAAAATTTCTTCTTGCATCGGCGGGGAGTTAGCCCTATTTCCAACTTGACCCGGCGAGAAAAAAAGCCGGACGAAGCGGCGTAGGGCTGAACCCCTCCGTCGCTTTCTTCTTTAGGCGCGTCCGGAAGTCCACAAGGCCAAGGCGCAGGTGTCAACTCTAAGACGGGTAGGTGCTTGAATGGCTCGACTCAATCTGGTTGCGGCGAACAAGATCCCGCAAAAGGAAATCAAACCCCGCGCCGCCAAGGCGCCGCGGCCCATTGTTGTGACGCCTTCGAACGACGACCAGAAGGATCATTTCATCACTAAGAATGGTCTGTCCTATGCGGGCAGCCATGTGATCATCGA
>DATHLY010000141.1:0-2954 GCA_035487655.1 Rhizomicrobium sp.
TGCCCGACAAGATGGCCGACATGCTGAAGGCCAAGATCGGTCATCCCATGGCGGGCGCATCCTGCGCCTGGGTGCCCTCGCCCACCGCCGCCACCTTGCACGCCCTGCACTATCACCAGGTCAATGTGAAGGCGCGGCAGGATGAACTGCGGTCACGCCCACGCGCCAAGCTTGGCGACATTCTCACCATTCCGCTGGCGGACCGGCCCAATTGGAGCCTGGAGGAAGTGCAGCAGGAGCTGGACAACAATGCGCAAGGCATCCTGGGCTATGTGGTGCGCTGGGTGGACCAGGGCGTGGGCTGCTCCAAGGTGCCAGACATCCACAATGTGGGGCTGATGGAGGATCGCGCCACCTTGCGCATTTCCAGCCAGCACATCGCCAACTGGCTGGAGCACGGCATCTGCAAACCGGATCAAGTGCTGGAGACGCTAAAGCGCATGGCCAAGGTGGTCGACCAGCAGAATGCGGGGGATCCCTTCTATCAGCCCATGGCGCCCGCCTATGACGGCATCGCCTTCAAGGCGGCGTGCGATCTGGTTTTCAAGGGCAAGGAGCAACCGTCTGGTTACACCGAACCGCTGCTGCATGCCGCGCGGCGCGCGTTAAAAGGAGACTAGCCCTGCTTCTCACCCTCCCCTTGAGGGAGGGTCGAAATTTGAGAGCGCGATCCGCGCGAACAAATTTCGGGGAGGGGTTGTGCTGCAATCTGTAGCCCCTCCCCGAAAAATCTCCGCTGCGCGGTCGATTTTTCGGCCCTCCCTCAAGGGGAGGGCGGGGTTATGTGCTTTTATCCAACGCCTTCAGAATCGCATCCGTCATGCCCGCGGTACCCACCTTGGTTATGCCGGGGTGAGCCGGAAAAGCGAAAGGTCCAGTGGACCTTTCGCCCGGCGAACGCCGCAGCCGCGCGCAACTCAGCGCGCCGCGAGGCTGGGTCGAACTACAACTGAGACACCCGCCGCTCGCTCAAGCTCGCGGCGTTCGCTGCTTTCGCGGGTCCACAGGACCCGCTCACGCGCTTTGCGCGCCGCAGCTCACCCCTCAAGGGGAGGGCGGGGTTATGTGCTTTTATCCAACGCCTTCAGGATCGCATCGGTCATGCCGACGGTACCCACTTTGGTCATGCCCGCCTGCATGATGTCGCCCGTGCGATAGCCTTCCGCCAGCACGGTATCCACCGACTTTTCCAGCCGCGCCGATTCCTCCTTCAGGCCGAAGGAATAACGCAGGCACATGGCAAAAGAGAGAATGGTGGCGATCGGATTGGCCAGGCCTTTGCCCGCGATATCAGGCGCCGAACCGTGGATGGGCTCATACAAGGCCGACGGCAGGCCATTGGCCTTCTTGTCGCCCAACGAAGCGGACGGCAGCATGCCGATGGAGCCGGTCAGCTGCGCCGCCTCGTCCGACAGCACATCGCCGAACAGATTGTCGGTCACCAGCACGTCGAATTGCTTGGGATTGCGCACCAGCTGCATGGCGGCATTGTCGGCCAGAATGTGGTGCAGTTCCACGTCCGGATAATCGCGCTTGTGAAGCGCGGTGACGACTTCCTTCCACAACACGCCGGTGACCATCACGTTCGACTTTTCGGCGCTATGCACTTTGTTGGACCTGAGCCGCGCCATGTCGAAGGCGACGCGGCAGACGCGCTCGATCTCGCTGGTGGTATAGACGCCGGTATCCACGGCGCGCTTCTGCCCGTCCGGCAAGGTGGTGGTTTCCTTCGGCGTGCCGAAATAGACCCCGCCCATCAGTTCGCGCACGATCAAGATGTCCAGGCCGGACACGATTTCCGGCTTGAGCGTCGAAGCATCCTTGAGCGCGTCAAAGCACAAGGCGGGACGCAAGTTCGCATAGACCCCCATGTCCTTGCGGATGCGCAAGAGCCCGCGCTCGGCGCGCTTTTCAAACGGCAAGCCGTCCCACTTGGGACCGCCTACCGAGCCCATCAGCACGGCGTCGGCGGCATTGGCTTTCACGAAGGTCTCATCCGGATCGGGGCGCCCGACCGTATCGATGGCGACGCCGCCCAACAGCGCTTCCTCGGTCTTGTAGGCAAGCCCCTTTTGGCCGAACCAGCCCACGACCCGCATGGTGGCGTCCATCACTTCCGGACCTATACCGTCACCCGGCACCAGGAGGACCTTATATTCGTTCATCGGGCTCTCTTCTTCTTTCGACCGGGCTTTTTACAGCCAGGGGGCCTGGACGTGCTGCTGCTTTTCGAAGCTGGCGATCTTGTCTTCGGAGCGCATGGTCAGGCCGATATCGTCCCAGCCATTCAGCAGGCACTGTTTGCGGAAGGCGTCGACCTCGAACTTGATCATGCCGCCATCCGGACCGCGGATCTCCTGTTTCTCAAGATCGATGGAGACGATGGCATTGGCGCCGCGCACGGCATCGTCCATCAATTTGTCCACCATTTCCTGCGGCAGCTGGATCGGCAGGATGCCGTTCTTGAAGCAGTTGCCGTAGAAGATGTCGGCGAAGCTGGGGGCGATGACGCAGCGGATGCCGAAATCCAGCAACGCCCAGGGCGCGTGTTCGCGCGAGGAGCCGCAGCCGAAATTGTCGCCGGCCACCAGAATCTGGGCCTGGCGATAGGCCGGCTTGTTAAGCACAAAATCGGCGATCTCGCTGCCGTCCGGGTTGTAACGCAGTTCGTCGAACAGCGCCTTGCCCAATCCGGTGCGATGAATGGTTTTCAGATATTGTTTCGGGATGATCATGTCGGTGTCGACATTGATCATGTTGAGGGGCGCGGCGATGCCCTCGAGGGTCTTGAAAGCTTCCATGGCGGGCGGGACCATAATGGAGGCGCGGCCCCCGTGCCACCCGTTTTTTGCCTCGAAAACCGGCCTTTATGAAGAGCAGGAGACGCAAAGCTGGGAATATTCGACCGCTGGCGGCTGGGCAAAGCTGTCTTCGCCCGGATGGGCGGCAAAGGG
>DATHLY010000142.1:0-8442 GCA_035487655.1 Rhizomicrobium sp.
CGGGAAAGATGATCATGGCGTCTGTCCTATGGCGTTCTCTGTCAAACACGCACAAATCCCTCTCCCCTTGTGGGAGAGGACGCAAAATCTTGCACTTAGCGAAGCGAATGCGCAGCTAAGTGCTTAGATTTTGCTAGGTGAGGGGTGCGTTCTTCGATCCACTCACCCCTCACCTGAAAAATCACTGGGTTGAGCGTCGCTGCCGCTCCGCTAACCCAATGATTTTTCTTCCTCTCCCACAAGGGGAGAGGGATTTGTGCGTGTTTGACAGAGAACGCCATAGGACAGACGCCATGATCATCTTTCCCGCCATCGATCTGAAGAACGGCGTCTGCGTCCGCCTGAAAAAGGGCGTGATGGAAGATGCCACTGTCTTCAACACCGATCCCGCCGCCCAGGCGCGCGCCTTCGCGGCCCAGGGCTTTCAGTGGCTGCATTGCGTGGATTTGAATGGTGCCTTTGCGGGCCACAGCGCCAACGCCGAGGCCATCAAATCCATCCGCGCCGCCATCGATCTTCCCATCCAATTGGGCGGCGGCATCCGCGACATGGCGGCGGTGGAATCCTGGCTGGCAGCCGGCATCACCCGCGTGATCTTAGGCACCGCCGCCCTCACCAACCCGCAATTCGTGAAAGACGCGGCGCGCAAATTTCCGGGCCGCATTGTGGTGGGCGCCGACGCCAAGGGCGGCAAGATCGCCACCCAAGGCTGGGCCGAGGTCAGCGAATTGACGCCGGTCGATCTGGGCAAGCGCTTTGAGGATGCCGGCGTGGCCGCCATCCTGTTCACCGACATTGACGGCGATGGTTTGCTAAAGGGCGTGAATGTCACCGCGACCACGGCGTTGGCCCGCGCTCTTTCCATCCCAGTGATCGCTTCGGGAGGCGTTGGCTCCATTGCCGACATCGACGCCCTTCTGGCCGCCAATGAGCCCAATATCGAAGGCGTGGTGGTTGGCCGGGCGCTGTATGACGGGCGCATCGATGTGGCCGAGGCGCTGCGGCGGACGGAGGATTAAGTCCTCTCCCCTCGTGGGGTCCGAAGGACGGGCGCGCGGCCAAGCGCGCCCGTCCTTCGGACCCCACAGGGGGAGAGGAAAGAAAGACCCCTACCCCGACTTGCTGAGCCTTCGGGTCAGCTCGTCCAGCTGTTCCAGGGTTTTGTAGGAAATCCGGACCTCCCCACCTTTATCCCCTTTGTGGATGATCTGAACCTTGAGCCCCAACCGGTTGGAAACACTGGCTTCCAGGTCGGCGATATTGGGGTCCTTGGCGGGTTTTCCACGGAACTTCTTCTTGACCGAACGCTGTTCGGCCTGACGGACCGTCATCGCGCCTGCCATCAGTTCCAGCGCCCGCGCCTCCGGATGCGCCTCGTTCAACAAGGTCCGGGCATGGCCGGCTGTCAGCTTGCCTTCCCGAATCCAGACTTTGACCGGATCGGGCAGCCGCAGCAGCCGAATGGTGTTGGCGACATGGGAGCGGCTCTTGCCCACCTCCCGGGCGACATCTTCCTGGGTGCGGCCGAATTTGGCGATCAGCTCTTCGTAAGCCGCCCCCTCCTCGATCGCATTCAAGTCGGTGCGCTGGACATTCTCGATGATCGCCAGTTCCAGCGCCTGATCGTCCGGCAGCTCGCGCACCACCACCGGCACGTCATGCAGCTGGGCGATCTGGGCCGCGCGCCAGCGCCGTTCGCCGGCCACGATCTCATAGCGGTCGGGTCCGATAGGCCGCACAAGGATGGGCGACAAGACGCCCTTCTCCCTGATGCTGGCCGCGAGCTCCTGCAGTGGCCCCTCGTCAAAACTCATGCGCGGCTGAAATCGCCCCGGCTGGAGGAACGCGACCGGCAGCGAGCGCAAATCCTTCTTGGCGACCGGCTCGCCTTTCACCGCGGCGGCTTCATCGCCGATCAAGGCCGAAAGCCCGCGGCCCAATCCGCGCGGACGGTCCTGAGAAGGAGTCATGCCGCGACCCTGAGACGTTCGCGCTGAATCAATTCGCCGGCCAGCTTGATGTAAGCCTGACTGCCGGGACAGCGCAGGTCATAGACCAGCGCCGGCACGCCATGGCTGGGCGCTTCGGAAATGCGCACATTTCTTGGGATAACCGTCGTATAGACTTTTTCGCCCAGCGTCTCGCGCACATCGGCGGCGACCTGGTCCGACAGCTTGTTGCGCTTGTCGAACATGGTCAGCACGACGCCCTGAATCTCCAGAGTCGGATTCAGCCGGGCGCGCACCAGCTCGATGGTCTTCATCAGCTGGCTCAAGCCTTCCAGCGCGAAGAACTCGCATTGCAGCGGCACCATCACCGCATCCGCTGCCGCCATCGCATTCAGCGTGAGCAAGGTGAGGGAAGGGGGACAGTCGATCAAAATATAGGAGAAGAAATTTTCGTTGGTGCCCGTCGCTCCGGCTTCCGGAGATGCTCCGTATACGGAATATTCCTCGATCGCATCGCGCAGGATGAAATTGCGCCTGGGCATGTCGGCCAATTCGAGCTCGGCGCCCGACAGGTCCACCGTGGCCGGCACCAAAGAGAGGCCGGGGATGCGGGTCTTCACCACCGCTTCCCAAAGCTTGGCCTGGCCGGTCAGCACCTCATAGGTGGTGAGCTTACGGTCCTGGCGATGAATGCCCAGGCCGGTGGAAGCATTGCCCTGGGGGTCGATATCGATCACCAAAGTGGGCTCACCAACAGCGGCCAGGGCAGTTCCCAGATTGATGGCCGTGGTGGTCTTACCGACCCCGCCTTTTTGGTTGGCGACGACCAGGACGCGGGGTTTTCTGGGGTGCGACATGACGGGGGCCCAATTCTCTCACCACCACTATAGCAGCCGATGGATCGGTCTGGCTGGGGACTTGAGAGGCCTTCATGTTCCAATATTTATGGGCTTCCGTCAATTCAGCCCCCACATTTTGGCCTTTTAGGAACAAGCAAACACTGTTCAGGCCGACACAATTCTGGGCATAGGTCAATAACTGGGGAAGGGGCGCCAACGCTCGGGCGGTCACCACATCAAAGGCCTGCCGGGGCAGGTCTTCCAACCGCGCATTTTGAATGGTGACAGCGACGCCCATGCAGTCGGCCGCGGCCCGCAGGAAGGCACATTTCTTGGTGGTGGCATCGTGCAGAGTCACGGCCAGATCAGGCCGCATCGCCGCCAGGACGAGCCCGGGAAATCCTGCACCGGAACCCAGATCCGCCAAGGTCCGCGCGGTTTCAGGGATCAAAGGGACAAGCTGGGCCGAATCCCAGAAATGCCGCCGCCACAGGTCGGGCAGAGTGCTCTTGGCCACCAAATTGTGGCGGGCGTTCCAGTCGACCAGGATATCGGCATAGGCCTTCAATCTGGCCAATGTTTCACGTGAAACACCGGTCCGGGCGGCGAAGTCCTCCGGACCGAACGGCTCATCGATTTCAGCCTCGGGGTCAGGCACGAGCAGCTTTTGGTCTTTGGCTGCCCTTTACATGCGCCAGGATCAGGGTGAGGGCTGCCGGGGTCATGCCCTCGATCCGGGCGGCCTGGCCCAAAGTTGCCGGACGAATACGCTCCAGCTTTTGGCGCACCTCGTTGGAAAGACCACAGACCGCGCCATAATCCAGGCTGGGGGGCAGGGTGCGACCTTCATCCCGGCGAAAGGCAACAATGTCGGCATCCTGCCGGTCCAGATAGCCGGCATATTGGGCGTCGATCTCCAGCTGCTCGACAATTTCGGGCGCCAGAGCGCACAGCTGTGGCCAGATACGGGCGAGGGTGGAGAAATCCGACAGAGAAAGCAGGTCCAAGGCCGTCCTCCGAACACCATCCAGGCGAACGGCGATCCCATATTTGGCCGCCTCATTGGGGGTCAGGGTCAGAGACGTCATTGTTTCACGTGAAACAGACAGTAGCTCCAGTTTGCGCGCGAAGGCTTGAGCCCGCCCGCTTCCCACGATCCCGCCTTGCTCGCCCAACCGGGTCAGTCGCTGGTCGGCATTGTCGGCGCGCAGGGTCAGGCGATATTCGGCCCGGCTGGTGAACATGCGATAGGGCTCCGATACCCCCTTGGTCACCAGGTCATCGATCATTACCCCGATATAGGCTTGCGCCCGGTCCAATAGAACCGGCTGCGCGCCACTGGCGGCACGCGCGGCATTCCATCCGGCCATCAAGCCCTGGGCCGCGGCCTCTTCATAACCGGTGGTGCCGTTGATCTGCCCCGCGAGATAAAGTCCGGGCACCGCTTTGACTTCCAGGGCCGGCGACAGCTCCCGGGGATCGACATAATCATATTCAATGGCGTAGCCCAGGCGCTGGACGCGGGCCTTCTCCAACCCTGGAATGGTTTTAAGAAGCGCCAGTTGGACGTCCTGGGGCAGGGAGGTGGAAATCCCGTTGGGATAGACCAATTCCGTGCTAAGTCCTTCTGGTTCAAGAAAAATTTGGTGCGACTCGCGGTCGGCAAAGCGGCTGACCTTGTCCTCGATAGAGGGGCAGTAGCGTGGCCCGGTGGAAGCGATTTGCCCCGAATACATCGGCGAGCGGTGCAAGTTCGCGCGAATGATGTCATGGGTCTGAAGCGTGGTGCGGGTGATGCCACAAGCGATTTGAGGGGTAGTAATGCCTTGAGTCAGAAAGGAAAAGGGCGACGGCGGATCGTCGCCCTGCTGCATTTCCAGGCTTGCCCAATCAATGGTCTTTCCTTCCAGGCGCGGCGGGGTGCCGGTCTTCAGCCGGCCCATCCTGAAGCCAAGGCCATAGAGGGTCTTCGATAGACCGATGGAGGGCGCTTCGACGCCATCCGCGATCTTCATTCTGCCAGCCGCGATCTTGGTCTCGCCGATATGGATCAGGCCATTGAGGAAAGTGCCGGTGGTCAGCACCACCTTCGCAGCGGTGATTTCTGTGCCGTCGCCAAGCCGAACACCAGCAACGGTATTCGTTCGCGCTTCGCGCGAACCCTGCAAAATCAAGTCTTCCGCACTTGCGGCCAGGATCTCCAGATTGGGAATGCTGCGCAGCATGGATTGCATTGCTGCGCGGTAAAGGGCGCGATCGGCTTGCGCCCGCGGGCCACGCACCGCTGGCCCCTTGCGGCGGTTGAGCAGCCGGAACTGGATTCCGGCCGCATCCGCGACCCGGCCCATCAGCCCGTCCAGGGCATCGATCTCCCGTACCAGATGGCCTTTGCCCACCCCGCCAATGGCGGGATTGCAGGACATTTCGCCCAATGTCTCGAACGTATGGGTCAGAAGCAGGGTCCGAGCACCGAAGCGCGCGCTAGCCGCGGCTGCTTCACAGCCGGCATGGCCTCCGCCGATGACGATGACGTCGTAGGTGCCTGTCATGGGCGGCTCCAATACGCGCATCCCTCGGAGGGAGCAATAACTTGACCCTTGCCTGCGCTCCCAGCGCTCCGCTCACTTCCCAATGCAGAAATCGCGAAACACAAAGTCCAACAGCTCTTCCACATCCACCGCCCCGGTGATGCGGCCAATGGCGCGCATCGCCAGCCGCAGATCCTCCGCCAGCAGTTCCGGCTGACCATGCGGCGCGGCCAGTCCATGCTGCAGGTGGGTGAGGGCCTCACACAAGGCGTGACGATGGCGCGGCCTGGTGAGGGTCGGCGTCTGGCTTGTGCCGTCCAACTTATGCTGCACCTTTTGCTGCAGCATTTTCAGCAGATCAGACACGCCCTGGCCGGTCTTGAGTGAGATCGACAGGCCTTCGCGCACAAAGCCAAGATCGGCCTTGTTCCAAACCATGAGGTCCGGTTCGGGCATGTCGGACGGCAGCCCGGCGCGCGGATCGCTCAGGCTGCCATCCAATACCAACAAGGTCATGCCGCCCCTCTCTTGAGACGTCAGGGCATGAGACAGGGCCCGGCGCACCCCTTCGGCTTCGACGGGCTCTTTTGTGTCGCGCACGCCCGCCGTGTCGGCCACCAGCAGCAGATAGCCGCCCAGGTCCAAACGGGCCTCGATCACATCTCGGGTGGTGCCCGGGATATCCGAAACGATGGCAATATCGCGCCGCGCCAGGACATTGATCAGTGAGGATTTGCCGGCATTGGGAGGACCCAGGATGGTCAGGCGCAGGCCTTCCCGCAGACATTCGCCTCGCCCGGCATCATCAATATGTCCTTGTATTTCCTGAGATATTTCCAGCGCGGCGTGGCGTGCCAGGTCAAATTCTCTCTCCCCAACACCATCATCGGAAAAATCGATCGCGGCCTCGGCGCGACCCAGAGCCGCGATCAATCGCGTCCGCCAGCCCTCATAGAGGTCGGCCAGGGCGCCGTCATGCTGACGCAACGCCTGGCGCAGTTGGGCCGGCGTCTCGGCATCCACCAGATCGGCAATCGCCTCGGCCCGGGTCAGGTCCAGCTTGCCGTTTTCCACCGCCCGCCGGCTGAACTCGCCCGGTTCGGCTGGGCGCAAGCCCAACTCCAAAAGCGCGGAAAACAGTGCCTCGCGTACCGCGCGGCCCCCATGCAGGTGGAATTCCGCCACATCCTCCCCGGTGTAGCTATGGGGGGCGGGAAACCACAGCATCAGGGCGCGGTCAATTTCGGCCCCGCGATAGGCGAGCCGCCGCAGAGTGCCATGGCGCGGTTGGGGCAGGGCGCCCGCCAAGGCCCGGATGCTATCGCCGGCCGCCGGACCCGAAACCCGGATCACCGCCACCCCGGCCCGGCCGGGCCCGCTGGCCAGCGCGAAGATGCTGGAATTCAAGGCTACTTGCCGTCCGTCTTGAGCATGGCGGCGGCGCTGTCCCACATGGCCTTCTGAAGTTTCTGGAAAGTCTCGGTCCCGCCCCCCATGCCATAGGAGAAAGGCATCCAGGCGCGCATCATGCCATCGGGGTCATTGGCGTCGAACGCCGCCTTCATCCTGGCCTGCATTTCATCCATCATTTTCTGCTGCATGGGCCGGACATCGGGCAGGCCCATGAAGGCGCGGGCCTCCTCCGGCGTCATGTCCATTTCGATACGCACCTTCATGACGGCACCTTTCTGGAGGGTCGAGGGACCACTTTGCGAACTTTAGAGCAAGCTAAGACCAGATTGAACCGGCTGCGTTGGGTTGCGGCGAGGCGATCCGCAAGAAGCCGTCCGAAGGCCGTATCGGCAATACGGTCGAGGACGGCGACGCCGCGGGCGCCCGCCGCAGCCCAACCCGAAGGGCCGGGGTCTTTTGCGTCATGGGGTGAGGCACGTCCGCGAAGCGGCAAATCGGTCCGGTGGACCGATTTGAGTGCCGAACGCCGCGAGCTTGGGCGAGCGGCCGGGTGGGCTCGATATTGGCTGTTGCCGCCGGCGCGTCGCTTGTGCTCCGAGCGTTCGGCCCTCGAAATGGTCCCCCGGGCATGCTCGCGCGCATTGCGCGCCAGGGCTCACGCCGCAAAATCCCCCCGGCGCAGCGGTTCAATCTGGCCTTAACTTGCTCTCGCTTCCGATGTAAGTAACCCAGCCCCAAAAACATCACAGAAGCGGGCCGGCGGGAAGCATCCTTCCGCGCACCTCTTGGAATGGAAACGATGAGCCTGAACGACGCCAGCAGCCTTTTTCTTCTTTCCCATAAGGACAATCCGGTCCAATGGCGGGTCTGGGGACCGGAAGCCCTGGCCGAAGCCAAGGCTTCGGACAAGCCTATCCTGCTGAGCCTGGGCTATATCGGCTGTCACTGGTGCCAAGTGATGAGCCGTGAGGCCTTCAGCGATCCCGGCATCGCGGCGGTCATCAACGACAATTTCATTCCCATCCTGGCCGACCGGGACGAGCGCCCCGACCTGGACATGCTGTACCAGGGCGCCGCGGGCATCATGGGTCATCAGGGCGGCTGGCCCCTCAATATTTTCCTCGCCCCGGACGGCCGACCCTTCTGGGTGGCCGGATATCTCCCCCGCGAGGATACGGCGGATGCCCCAAGCCTGCGCCGCGTCGCCAGCGACACCGCGGGACTTTGGAAGAACGAACGCCCCCGCGCCGAGGACACCAGCGACAAGGTGCGTGCCGCGGTGGAAAATCTCTACAACCGCGATATGACCATGGGTCAGGAGACGATCAACCTGGACCTGTCGGCGCTGCGCATCGCCCAGCGTTACGATATTTTCTTTGGCGGCATGCAGGCGGCGCAGAAATTCCCCAACGCCCTGCTGCTGGAAATCCTGTGGCGCGCCTTCCTGCGCACCGGTACGCCGCAGTTCAGCCAGCTGATCTTCACCACCATGGACAGCATTCTGTTCGGCGGCATTTACGACCATGTCGGCGGCGGCTTCTTCCGCCATGCCATGGACGAGCAATGGTTCCTGCCGACCTTTGAAAAGATGCTCTACGACCAGGCGCTGATGATCGAATTCTGCGCCGAGGTCTTCAAATTCAACCGCAACGAGCTGTGCCGCCAACGCGTATCCGAGACCGTCGAATTCCTGTTGCGCGACATGAAAGTGGG
>DATHLY010000143.1:0-2919 GCA_035487655.1 Rhizomicrobium sp.
GGCCGGACCGCCCCTTAAAAAGGGCGTTAGGCGTGAGCCGGACCGCCCCTTAAAAAGGGCGTTGGGCGTGAGCCGGACCGCCCCTTAAAAAGGGCGTTAGGCGTGAGCCGGACCGCCCCTTAAAAAGGGCGTTGGGCGTGAGCCGGACCGCCCCGCTAAGGAAGGGTTTTTGATGCTTCGCAAGAGTTTTATCACGCTGGCCCTGCTTGCCTCATCCGCTGTCGCGGCACAAGCCGCGGGCGATGCCAAAGCCGGGGTGGCGGTCTTTAAGCGTTGCGCGATCTGCCATACCAGCGACAAAGGTGGCGGCGATGGTTTGGGGCCCAATTTGTTCGGCATCGCCGGTCGCAAGGCGGCTACCCGACCCGGTTTCGCTTATTCCGGTCCGCTGCAGAAAGCCGGCATCATCTGGAACGAGGCGAATTTGACCAGATGGGTCGCCAGTCCGGCCCGCATGGTGCCGGGAACCAAGATGGCCTTTGCCGGGATCACCAGCAAAAAGCAGCAGGCCGATGTGGTCGCCTATCTACAGGGCCTGAAGTAGCCCGTTTCACCCCTCCCCAGCGCGCGAAGCGCTGCGATGGGGAGGTGGCTGGTCCATAGCGACAGCGTATGGACGGCCCCTGGGGCCAGCGAAGGCCGGAGGGGAATGTGCGGCAGGGTGACGCAGATCAAGTCCAGTGACCAATTGTTATTGCTGCAATGCGGCAGAGCGGGGCTCACGCCCGAGCCGTTGCGTTGACACGCCTTGCCCTGCGGCCATACTTTTTGCACCGCACAAGACCAGGACGGTTCCGATAGCGCCCTCAGTCGCTGCGAGATAGCCGCCCATTGGGGATCAAAGAGACACCATGAAGGTCCTGGTACCCGTCAAGCGGGTGATCGACTACAACGTGAAGGTTCGTGTGAAAGCGGATCAGAGCGGCGTGGACTTGGCCAATGTCAAAATGTCCATGAACCCGTTTGACGAGATTGCGGTCGAAGAGGCCGTGCGCCTCAAGGAAAAGGGCAAGGCCACGGAAGTGGTTGCCGTGTCGATTGGCCCGCAACAGGCATCGGAAACCATTCGGACCGCGTTGGCGATGGGCGCCGACCGCGGCATTCTGATCAAGACCGATCAGGCGGTGGAACCGCTTTCGGTTGCCAAGCTTCTCAAGGCGATTGTGGAAGCCGAGAAACCGGGATTGGTCATTACCGGCAAGCAGGCCATTGACGATGATTCCAACCAAGTGGGCCAAATGCTGGCGGCGCTGTTGGGCTGGCCACAGGGCACTTTCGCGCACAGCCTGGAGCTTGGCGATGGCAATGCCAAGATCACCCGCGAAATCGATGGCGGCCTGCAGAGTGTGGAGGTCAAGCTGCCGGCGGTGATGACCACCGACTTGCGTCTGAACGAACCGCGCTATGCATCCCTGCCCAACATCATGAAGGCCAAGAAGAAGCCGATCGACGAAAAATCACCCGCCGACTTGGGTGTGGACATCGCGCCCCGCTTCAAGGTGCTGAAAGTGTCGGAACCGCCCAAGCGCGGCGGCGGCGTCAAACTCGCCGGTGTCGGGGAACTGCTGGACCGGCTGAAAGCGGACGGGGTCTTGTGATGCCCTCGCTGGTGCTTGCCGAGCATGACAATGTCTTGCTGAAGGACGCCACCCATAAGACGGTGACGGCCGCGGCCCAAATCTCGGCGCCGGTACATGTGCTGGTGGCGGGCGAGAATTGTGCGCACGTTGCGCAAACCTGCGCCAAGATTGCGGGCGTAGAGAAGGTATTGCTGGCGGACGCGCCCGCCT
Organism: Rhizomicrobium sp.; assembly: GCA_035487655.1. Lineage (GTDB taxonomy): Bacteria > Pseudomonadota > Alphaproteobacteria > Micropepsales > Micropepsaceae > Rhizomicrobium. The sequence continues at coordinate 1,791 of DATHLY010000143.1, forward strand.
ATGCCAAGCAGCTGGCCGAACCCATGGAGACGCTGATCTTGTCCTTGGCAGGTTCCTATGACGCAATCCTTGCGCCCGCCACAACTACCGGCAAGAACATTCTGCCGCGCGTGGCCGCCAAGCTGGACACGCCGCAGGTTTCCGAAATCCTGAAAGTGCTTTCGCCCGATACTTTTGAGCGTCCCATCTATGCGGGCAACGCCATCGAGACGCTGCAGGCTCCCCCAGGCAAGATGATCATCACCGTCCGCACCACCGCTTTTGCGGCCGCGGAAGTTATTTCAGGGGCTGCTTCGCAGCCGGGGAGCGGCGGCGCCGTAATCGAAAAAATCGCCGCACTGGCCGATTCAGGCCTTTCCAAATTTGCCGGCGAGGCCCTTTCCAAATCTGAGCGTCCGGAGCTGACATCGGCGAAAATCGTGATTTCCGGCGGTCGGGGCTTGGGTTCGGCGGAGAATTTCAAGCTGCTGGATTCCATCGCCGACAAGCTGCACGCCGCGGTGGGCGCCAGCCGTGCTGCGGTGGATGCGGGCTATGTGCCCAACGATTATCAAGTCGGCCAGACCGGCAAGGCGGTGGCGCCCGATCTTTACATCGCGGTGGGCATTTCCGGGGCGATCCAGCATCTGGCGGGCATGAAGGATTCACGGGTGATCGTCGCCATCAACAAGGATGAGGAAGCGCCGATCTTCCAAGTCGCCGATTACGGACTGGTCGGCGATCTGTTCAAGATCCTTCCCGAATTGAACGAAGAACTCGGCAAGCGTGGTTATAAGTAGCGTACTGACAGGTAAGGGCGAGCAATATGGCAGTGGAAAAGATCGGTGTAGTCGGTGCGGGCCAGATGGGCAACGGCATCGCGCATGTCCTGGCCTTGGCCGGTTACGATGTGGTGCTGGACGACATCAACAAGGACGCGCTGTCCAAGGCGATCGAGCGAGTGCAGAAGAACATGCAGCGCCAGGCCGCCAAGGGCGCGATCAGCGAGGACCAGATCGCCCCGGCCCTGGCGCGCATCCGCGTCACCCAGACCCTGGACGATTTGCGCGACCGCGACCTGGTGATTGAGGCGGCGACGGAAGACGAAGTCATCAAGAAGAAGATCTTCCAGGACCTGTGCACGCGGATC
>DATHLY010000144.1:0-5401 GCA_035487655.1 Rhizomicrobium sp.
CGGCTGCCGAATACCATCCTGGAAACTTGACCTTGCGCGCGGCGTTGACGCAAAGCCATCTCCTGTTCGTTATATTTTGTGATATATAACGAGCCGAATTCCGGGAGGAATGGGATGAGAAAGCTCGCCATGTCCTTGTTCGCGTCGTTGCTGATGGCAGGTGCCGCGGCAGCTCAGCCTGCATGTCCCGCTCCGCCAGTCGCAGGCACCAATGTCGAATTGAAGGCGGCCATTGCTTCGCCTGAATTGGGGCCGGCGCGGCTGATGCTGGACCAGGCGGCCACCGTGACCCTGCGTCCCGGAAATGATGTGCGGTTTGTGATCGCGCCGGAAAAGCCCGGCGCCGCGGGCAGCTTTGGCGGCATGCTGGCAGTGGATGTGCGTGAGGCCGGGACCTATCAAGTGGCGTTGTCGGCGGGCGCCTGGCTCGACATGGTACAGGATGGCGCGGCCGTCGCCTCCACTGCTCACGAACATGGCGCCGAGTGTTCGGGCTTGCGAAAGATGGTGTCCTTTCCGCTCAAGCCCGGCCGGCATGTGATCCAGCTTTCCGGTAACAAGGAAGACACGATCCGCGTGGTGGTGTCGCGGAAATAGTCCGCGACTGCCCGGGTGAGGGGCATTTGCGCAGGTTTTGGCCTAAAACGGGTGGAATGCTATAACCCGGCCAAAATCATTGAGGGGAAGTCCATGCGGAAGTATCTCGCACCTATTTTGTGCCTGCTGGCCGCGCCGGCGCTGGCGCAAGGAACCTCGATCAAGAAGCTTGACTCGGCGCTGGACAATATCATCGCGCCCGGCACCAAGATCGAGAAAGTGGCCGGCGGCTTCATCTTCATCGAAGGCCCGATGTGGAAGGAGGGCAAGCTGTGGTTCTCCGATGTGCGCGGCGACAAGGTGCGCACCTACGATCCCAAGACCAACAAGGTTGAGGTGATCCTGAATGACTCGGGCGGCATGAAGAATGCTCCGCCCACCGGCAATTTCGGCTCCAATGCCATGATCACCGACAAGGATGGCTCGATCCTGCTGACCCGCATGGCGATCGGAACGATCGAACGCATGGACGACAAGGGCGGCCTCAAGCCGTTCCTCTCCAAGTATGAGGGCAAGCGCTTCAACAGCCCCAACGATTTGGTGTTCACCGCCGACGGTGCTTTGTGGTTCACCGATCCGTCCTTCGGTCTGCCCAAGATGGATGCCGATCCCAAGAAGGAATTGAAGTACAACGCGGTGTGGCGCTATGCCGGCGGCAAACTCGCCCCCGTGGTCACCGACATGACCCAGCCCAACGGCATTGCTTTCTCGCCGGACGGAAAAACGCTCTATATCTCCAATTCGCTGCCCGACATGTATATCCGCACCTATGACGTTGCGGCCGACGGCAAGCTGTCCAATCCGCGCAAGCTGATCTCTTATCCCGGCTCGGCGCCCGATGTGCCCGACGGCATGAAGGTGGATTCCGCCGGCAACATTTGGGCGACGGGGCCGGGCGGGGTTCGCATCATCTCGCCCCAGGGCAAGGTTTTGGGTCAACTGGTTGTGCCAGAGATTGTGGCCAATGTCGGTTTCGCGGAAGACGGCAAGACGGTCTATCTTACCGGCTCGACCGGACTTTACCGGCTGCACAGCAAGATCGCGGGCGAAATCCCGATGTATTATAAGAAGTAGTGAGACTGGACCCGCGAAGCGGGGGCAAAACGAAAGCGCGGGCTGACGATGAAGAAGGTTGCATGGGTTGGGGCAGGCGCCCTGCTGGGGCTGGGCGCCGCCCTTATGGTCGCCGCCGCACACAGCGCCCCGGATGCTTCGGCCTATGGACAGATCGATCTGTTCAGCGCGGCCTTCTCCAAGGTCCGCGAGAATTATGTCGATCCGGTCCCGGACAAGGACCTGGTCAAGTCGGCGGTCCAGGGCATGGTGTCGGCGCTCGATCCCCATTCCGCCTATATGGATGCCAAGTCATTTGGCGGGGATTTCCAGAGCCGTACCCAAGGGCGCTTTGGCGGCGTTGGCATTCAGGTGACCCCGGATGCCGGCATGATCCGGGTGGTCACGCCCATGGACGGCATGCCGGCAGCGGCGGCCGGCATCAAGGCGGGCGACCGGATCACCGCCATCAATGGCAAGTCGGTGGCGGGCCAGGATTTCAACGAAGCCATCAACACCATGCGCGGCCCGGTTGGAACCAAGGTCACGCTGACCGTCGAGCGCCAAGGCGAAAAAAAGCCGTTCGAGATGACGCTGGTGCGCGCCGATGTTCCCATTGACGCCACCACCTCGCGCCGCGAAGGCGATGTGGGTTACATCCGCATGCCCGGCTTCAATGAAAAGACCGCCGACGGGCTGGAAAAGGCGGTGAAGGATCTCAAGAAGCAGATCGGCCCCGGCATCAAGGGCTATGTGCTGGACCTGCGCAACAATCCCGGTGGCTTGCTGGACCAGGCGATCCAGGTGTCAGATGACTTCCTCAATTCCGGCGAGATCGTTTCGACCCGCGGGCGCCGGCCCGAAGACACCCAGCGCTATGACGCCAAGCCCGGCGATATCACCGACGGCAAGCCGATCGTGGTGCTGATCAATGGCGGAACCGCATCGGCGTCGGAAATCGTCTCCGGCGCGCTGCAGGATCATAAGCGCGCCACCATTCTTGGCATGACCAGTTTCGGCAAGGGTTCGGTGCAAACCGTTCTTCCACTCGGGGAAGGGCGCGGCGCCCTGCGCCTGACCACGGCGCGCTACTACACGCCCTCCGGTCATTCCATCCAGGCGCAGGGCATAATCCCCGATCTTCAGGTGGCGCAGGGGGATGAAGCAAGCCTGCCCAGGATTTTCCGCTATTCCGAGGCCGATCTGCAGGGCCATCTGGCGGGCGAACCGGTGCCCACTAAGCGCGCCAACGCGCCGGTGATTTATGCCGCGCCGGGCACGAAGTATGATGACTTCCAGCTCGCCTATGCCCTGGATTTGTTGCGCGGGAAGATGACGGTGGCATCGGTCACAAAGAGCTCCGCGGGCTGATCGTTCGCGTGCCACGAAGCGATTGGCCACAGTCCGGCGCCGCAAGCCGCTCTCCTTCGGCTCGGTACCAAGCTACCGGTGACGCCAAGGCAGTCAGCCTAAGAAAAGTATTGATATCCGGCCCAGATGAGCAGGACCCAAATCAGCGCGGAGGCCAGCAACACCAGCAACCCACGCTGGGCGCCTCGTACGGACTCTTCCGCGAAGCCTCCCAATTTTCTGTGTCGTCCGGTCACCTGTTCTCTCCATCCGCCTGCAGACCACCGCTACCCGCAAGCGGTACATTCCACCAGGCAAGGTCCTCACTCAGCATGAATCGTGCCAAATTGGTACGATTTGAATTTCTTGGTAAATTTGTACGCCTGTAATTCAGGATTACATTTCCGGGCCTATTCTGACTTAAAACTGTAATCTTGCCCTTACAGGCCGATATAACCTTTTCAGGGGAAATGGATTTTTCCGGTGACCGGGTTGGAGGAACGCGAGGAACCTTCCTAGCCGAAGGGATTGGTTAATGAGAGCGGCGGCAAGGGCGCGCGCGCGATGACATATCATCAGGGATTTGGGGCGTAAGTTCCGCCGGGTCTGAAGTTTGGCCAGCGGGGGTATCGAGGCGATGAGGAACTATCTTGCTTGTGCCGCGCTGCTTCTGCTGTCAGGACCAAGCTTGGCCGGCCCGAATGTGGCCGGCGATATCGCGGGCGTCTGGCAGGGTTCGACCGCTCCAGCGCGCGTGCTGCAAGTCGCGCACAATAAGGGCGGCGGCTATCGCGGCGAAGTCAACTATCTGAATGACACGCCTGGCACGCTGAACGGCAATCCCATTTCCGTCACCCTGTCCGGGCAGACGGTGAGATTTTCCTTCGACCGCCGCGAGGACGGTTTCGAAGGCACCTTGTCGGCGGACGCAAAATCCATCACCGGCACTTGGCGAACAGACAATTCGGCAACGCCTTTTGCCTTTGCCCGCGCTAAAGCCGATTTTGTCATCGACCCGTCGCCGCACAAGGCAAGCTTTGTGACAGTGGCCAAGGGCGTGAAATTGGAAGTGTTGGATTGGGGCGGCAGCGGCCCGCCATTGGTCTTCTTGGCGGGGTTGGGCAATACCGCGCACAAGTTCGACAAGTTCGCGCCCAACTTCACCGCCAAGCACCATGTCTATGGCATTACCCGGCGCGGTATTGGAATCTCCAGCATCCCCGAACCCACCATCGCCAATTACGACGCCGACCGGCTTGCCGATGACGTGATCCAGGTGATCGACGCGCTGAAGTTGGAGCGCCCCGTGCTGGCAGGGCATTCGATCGCGGGCGAGGAGCTAAGCTCCATCGGTTCGCGCCATCCCGAAAAAGTCTCCGGCCTGATCTACCTGGATGGGGGCTATGCCTATGCCTATTACACACCGGGCGGTGGCATCCCGCCGGGGGTCAGCACCTATCTGGACGCGCGCGAGCTGCGCCAGTCGCTGGAGGCGCTGACCAGTGTGCCCGCCATCCGTCGCATGGACGTCAAGCAGCAGATCGATGCCTTGCTGCAGAAAGGCCTGCCGGACTTCGAAAAAGATCTTGCGGTTGCGCAAATGGAGATGAAACTCTTGCCAGCGCCTGCGCCGGCGCGCGACACGCTGGCGGTCAAGGTGAGCGATGCGATCCTTGGCGGAGCGCATAAATACACGTCGATCAGTGCGCCGGTACTGGCCTTTTACAACCTGCCCCACACCGTGCCCGACAGCGCGCCGGCCGGCGTGAAGGCGTATCTGCAAGCCCAGGATGCGCTGACAAAAGTACACGCCGATGCGTTTGAATCCGGCGTGCCGGGCGCGCATGTGGTGCGGCTGGCCAATGCCGAACATGATGTCTTCCGCTCCAATGAGGCGGAAGTCACGCGGGAGATGAATGTATTCATGGACCGGTTGGGGAAGTGAATCCCAACCGGACACAAAACAGGTGTCATCCCCGGCGAGCGCGAGCGTCAGTGAGCGCGAGGGAAGGGGACCCAGGTGATTGCCAGCAGCGAATTCCCTAAGGAAATGTGCTGGTATTTTCATAACCGTCTAGGTTGATCTAGCTGGGTCCCCTTCCCCTCGCATTGCCGTCGCAATGCTCGGCCGGGGATGACAGCAAAGCTTGGAACAAAGAGTAACTCTACTCCGCCGTCTTCACCCGATCGCCATCATGCAGCTTGTCGAGATTGTCCGACGCCAACCGATCACCGGCAGATATACCAGACAGGATAGTGACGGCCTGGCTGGTCTTGAGACCCAGCGCCACTTCGCGCTTCTCGATCTTGCCCTCGGCGCCGATCACGAAAACGCTCCCAGTTTTGCCATTGGCGACCACCGCGCTCACCGGCACGCTGACCCGTGACACGGCGGCGGCGC
>DATHLY010000145.1:0-2697 GCA_035487655.1 Rhizomicrobium sp.
GCCGCAGAGCGGAGCGGCCACGAAATTTGAAATTGAATGCGTAGTTCAATCCGAAGTTGACGATCAGCCCGCACGTTGCCGCAAGAGCCGTGGCGCACCAATAGGGAAGAGCGGGAAAGAGACCCCGGCCATAGAGCTGCCACCCAACCGACAAGTTGGTCAGCGCGGCCAGTCCTCCAAACAGCAGAAAAGCGGCCAACTCCCTTGCGAGAAGAGCGCGCTTTGCCTGTCGCTCTCCAAGACCCATGGATCCGCGCCTTTGTGGAAATCGCTAGCGATGAAGATCGCCAGGAAGCCTTAAATTGGCGTTAAATCCAGCAGCTCGTGCGGCTAAAGCACGGCTTTGCTTGCATTTTATGTTCCCTTGCATACGGCGTCAGGCAGCCGACGCGCCGACACTTGCCGTTGTCGTGGAGCCTTGTTGCCGCCAGCACCTGCGTGAATTGTCACAAACGCCATCCGCCGCGACTTCTCGCGGCTTACTGACTGCTCGTCAGTGGACGGTTGGGGCGCTTGATGGCACACTTCTGTGCTCTCGGGCTGGGGAATTCGAATGGACAGAGAAATAGGCACCGCGCCGCAGGCGCCGGCGATCCGCCATCCATTTCGATTCGAGGGGTCAGGCGGGGAATACTTCAAGATCTGGATCGTCAATCTTGCCTTGACCATCGTCACGCTGGGCATCTTCAGCGCCTGGGCGAAGGTGCGCAGCAAGCGCTATTTCTATGGCAACACCTATGTCGGCGATCACAATTTCGACTATCACGGCTCGCCGCTGCGCATTTTGCTGGGCCGGGCCATCGCGCTTGTCATATTGCTGGGATACAGCGCGACGATCCACTTCATGCCGAAGATGACTTTCGCCTGGGGTTTCTTCTTCTTTTTCGCCATTCCATGGCTGGTGATGTCCAGTCTGCGCTTCAATGCCCGCAACAGCAGCTATCGCAACATCCGCTTCAATTTCACCGGCACCTATGGCGCTGCTTTCGGGGCCTATATCCTGTGGCCGCTGCTTGCCGCCATTACTCTGTTCGCCACCTATCCGCTGGCAAGGCGGGCGCGAGACCAATACAACATCAACAACCATGCCTTTGGCGGTAAATATTTCCATGCCGAGATTCCCGGCGCCGCCATGTACGGCATCTACATAGTGGGTCTTTTCATATTCCTGGGTTTTGTGGCCGTGGCCGCAATGATCTATGCGGGACTGCGCCCCTTACCGCTTGATCCCAAGAATCCCGCCACGATGATACCACTGGTGATCGTGTTCGGTGGCGCCTATGCCTTCAGCGTGCTCTTTCTGGTGAATTTCATCGGAACAAAGATTTTCAACCTCGCGGTCAGCCGCACCATCCTGGCCGATCGCTTCCAGTTTGAATCGGCCCTGTCGCCGCTCTACATGACCTGGCTGACCTTCAGCAACCTGCTGCTCACGCTGACGACGCTGGGTCTGTTCTATCCCTGGGCCAAGGTGAGTGTGGCGCGCTATCGTGTCGAGCGGCTGGCCGTCACTGGACCCCAGGACATGGACGGATTCATGTCCGATCTTGTCACCGGACAAGGCGCGATTGGCGAGGAAATCGCCAGTTTCTTTGATATCGACATCGGCCTTTAGAGCTTGCGCGGACGCTATTTTTTCCCCTTGTCCGCCCGCTGCGTCAATGCGGTGGCGGACACCAGCGGCGAAATTCTCAAGATCATGGGGGAAGACGGCATGGCGTTGGCCAGCCTTCCGCTGAAATCCGTCCGCGCCACCTCGCGGTTGGGATCGATGCGGCGCAGGCTCGATTTTCCCGACGGAAGCAGTTTCGACACCGAAGACAATGATGCCGTGGACGCGATGCTGGGCCGGACCGGCATACTGCATCGTCTCGAGCGGTCTTGGCGCATGGTTGTGGCTTCGGTGATCGTGGCGGCGCTGGCGAGTGTGGGCTTTGTCCTTTATGGCGTACCGGCCACGGCCGGATGGCTGGCCCGGCATACGCCGCCCTCCCTCGCCGCCTACACAACGCGACAGACTCTGGACACAATGGACCGGATCGCCCTGAACCCCAGCAAGACTTCGCCCATCGTGCGGCAGCATTATTCGCGGCTGTTCGCGATGGTGGCTTCACAGGCGCCCCGTGGCGCCGGTGGCTATCGTCTTTTGTTTCGCGACGCGCCAGCCATCGGGCCGAACGCCTTCGCCCTGCCGGACGGCACCGTAATCCTCACCGACCAGATGATCCCTTTGGTGATTCGCGATGAGGAGATCGAAGGCGTGTTCGCCCATGAAATGTCGCATGTCGACCATGCCCATGGCTTGCAACGCATCTACCAGGCCTCGCTGGTGCCGGCGGCGATTGCCTTCGTCACCGGCGACGCCAGCCAGCTCGGTCATTTTGCCGCCATCCTGCCCGGCATCCTGCTGCAATCGGCCTATTCGCGCGCCTTCGAACAACAAGCCGATGACGATGCCGCCGCCCTGCTTCGGCGGATGGGCAAAAGTCCGGCGCCCCTGGCCGACCTTCTGGAGCGCATGGAAAAGAAGATGTGCGGTCGTCAGGGCGGCTGCGGCCCCAACTGGCTGGGCACCCATCCTGCAACGGATCTGCGCGCGCAGAGATTGCGCCAATTCTGACGTGGCAGGACCGACTTTTTCCGGCTAACGTCCCGCGCCTTTCAAGGGATCTGCTGTCATGCGTACCGAAGAGCCGC
>DATHLY010000146.1:0-10516 GCA_035487655.1 Rhizomicrobium sp.
TGGACGGCGCCAAGCCGACCATCACCCGGTCGGCGCCTTTCTTCTCGGCCACGGAAGATCCAATCTTCGACACTTCCATCATCGACCCCAAGGCCGGCAAGGCCACGATGCTGAGCTATAGCGGCCTCATCACGCCGGTGACCCTGGGCGCCAAGCCTGTGATCGGCACGCCCTGGTCGCTGCAGCAGGCCGCCTTCATGCGCAAAGGCACCTACACGCCGATGGATGTGAACTGGATGCCGGGCGGCCGCCAGCCTATCGCCGTGCATCACGCCACGGGGCGCATCTATGTGCTGATGCATATGGGCGAATATTGGAGCGAGTATGAGCCCGCCCAGGAGATCTGGGTGCTGGACGGCAACACCCACAAGCTGATCGGCCGCCATGCCCTGTCCGGCGAACTCAAGGACAAGTTGGTCAATATCGCGGTCAGCCAGGATAGCGCGCCGCAGGTCTATGCCAGCGACGGCAGCGGCAATACCTTTGTGCTGGATAGCCAGACCCTCGAGAAGAAACAGAAGATGGAAAATTCCGGCGGCGGCATCCTTTATGCGGTACAGCCCTGATGGCTGCGATGGGGCAAGAACTTCTGGCCATCGCGGGGGGCGCGGGCCGGGTTTGCGTCGGGCTGGTCTTCCTGCTGGCCGCGGCACAGAAGTTCAGCCATTGGAGGATCCTTTCCGGTGTGGTCGCCAACTATCGCCTTTTGCCGGCAGGATTGGTTGGGCCGGTGTCAGCGCTGCTGCCGCCGGCGGAGATGATCCTGGCGCTGCTGCTGCTGACGGGTGTTGCGCAATACGGCGCCGCGATGGCCGCAATTGCGCTGCTGGTACTGTTCGCCGCCGCGATGGGCATCAATCTGCGCCGGGGTCGCGCCCATATCGATTGCGGTTGCGGCCAGTCTTTCCTGCAACAGACGCTGCGCTGGACGCTAATCGCGCGCAATGCCGTGCTGGTGGCGATGTTGTTGCCGTCGCTGACGCAGACCGCCCCCATGACGCTGTCCGCCATGCTGACCAGTGTTTCTGCCGGAGCCGGCTTCTTCCTGCTTTATCTCTTGTTCAACACCCTCTCTGCATTGCCTCCCGCCCGCGCGCGCGCGCACCGTTTTGCCTGAAAAGGATCAGCCATGCTCACCGTCCTGATCGTCTCGCAAATCTTTTCCTGGATTGTAATCCTGGGGCTGGGGATTGCGCTGCTGGCCCTGGCGCGCCAGGTAGGCGTACTGCATGTCCGGGTCGCGCCGGCGGGAGCGCTTTTGACCGGCAAGGGTCCGGTGGTGGGCGAGGCGGCGCCGGCGTTGGACGTGGTCACGATGGACGGTGCGCCGCTGTCCATCGGCAAGACCCTGGCCAAGGGCAGAATGCAGCTGCTGCTGTTCGTGTCGCCGCATTGTCCCTTGTGCAAGGAGTTGATCCCCATCGCCAAGAATTTTGCCCGCCGCGAAAAACTGGACATCGTCTTTGTCGGCGACGATGACCCCAGTGAGCAGCAGGCCATGATCGCGCGCCTGGAGATGGGCGGACTGCCCTTCGTCAACGGGCCGATGGTGGGGCGCGTCTTCCATGTCGACCGGCTGCCGCATGCGGTGCTGATCGGCGACAGCGGCACGGTTCTGTCCAAGGGCCTGGTCAACAGTCGCGAACATCTGGAAAGCCTGGTCACCGCCCATGAGATGGGCGTGGTGTCGGTCCAGGACTATCTTGCCAATTCCAAATCAAAGGTCGCCTAGCCATGAAAAGAATCAGTATCGATCTGGTTGGCGAAAAGCTGGTGCGCCGGCTGGCGGGCCATACCTCGCGGCGGGGAATTCTCTCGCGGTTGGGATTGGCGCTGGCGGCGGCGCCGGTATTTCCCGTGCTGCCCATCAGCCGCGCCCAGGCGCAAGGCAAACCTGACCGTGGCGAGAGGGCGCGCACCCATTTCACCATGAACGCCCAGACCAAGGACGACACCAAGTGCGATTACTGGCGCTATTGCGGCGTGGACGGCAATCTTTGCGCCTGCTGTGGCGGCGGCACGCATCAATGTCCGGCAGGCGCCGTTGCCTCGACCACATCCTGGGTGGGGACGTGCGTCAATCCCGATGACAACAAGACCTATCTGATCGCCTATCGCGACTGCTGCGGCAAACCCGGCTGCGGCCAGTGTCATTGTGACAATGAGGACCGCGACACCCAGCTTTATGTGCCGCAAACCAACAACGACATCATCTGGTGTTTCGGACTCGACAACATGCAGTATCATTGCTCCACCGCGGCGCTGGTAGGCGCGGTGCAGTGACCAGGGCTTTTTTGGCCGCCGCGATGTTGATGGCGGCTCCCGGTATGGCCGAGGCCGATGGCGCCCAGTTGTTCGACACCAGTTGCGCCTTTTGCCATCAGGCCGGGGGCGTGGGTGTGCCGGGCCAGTTTCCCCGCCTGGCGGGGCGGGTGGGCGAAATCGCATCCAAGCCCGAAGGCAAGAAATTCCTTCCCCAAATCCTGCTCAATGGGATGAGCGGCCGCGTCACCGTGGATGGCGAACAGATTCTGGGAATCATGCCCGGCTTCGACACCATGTCCGACGACGACATGGCGGCGGTGCTAACTTATCTCACCGGCCTGGATCACGCGCCGATAGCCTACAATGCGGATGACATCAAGGCGGCGCGGGCCCAAGCAAGGCTTGCGCCGGGTGACGTCGCGGCCCAGCGCGCCGATCTGGCCGCAAAAAAGATCATGCCATGAAAGCGCTGGCCGCTGCCCTGGTCGTGTTGGCGCCGTCCTTCGCCTGTGCCGCGCCGCCCCTGCCGGAACTGAGCGCCTTGCCGGAACTGACTGTGCCGCAATCCGACTATGTCGAGCATTGCAGTGGCTGCCATGGCATGCAGGGCAATTCCGCGCCGGCCGAGATCCCGGTGCTACGCGACCGGGTCGGCTATTTCATGTGCACCAAGGAGGGGCGGGAATATCTAATCCGCCTGCCCAATGTGGCCTATTCCGCCATTTCCGATAACCAGGAGCTGGCGGACATGATGAATTTTGTGGTCTTCGGACTGGGAGGCAACAGCGCGCCCAAGGGCGCCAAGCCCTTTAGCGCCGCGGAAGTGGCGAGGCTGCGCACTCGGGCGCTGGCGACGCAGTCTCTGATCGCAGCGCGCGCCGAGGTGGTGGGCAAAATGCTGGGCAGCTGCGCGGTCCCCAAAAGCATGAACTACTTCTACGACGGACAGGAACAGGCGGCACGCTAAGAAGAATGCGGCTCGCAAAGGTGAACGGATGATCGGCAAGCGGCAATTTTTGGCGGGGCTTTGTACGACGGGTTTGGGCGCGACAGGCCTGATGGCGACGTCTTCCGCGCTCGCCCAAATACATTCGCCAACCCCGCCAGGCCGCAAACAGATTCCCCAGCGTCGCGCCAAAACCACCAAGCTGTTCAAGGCGCCGGAGTTCTATCCCAACTGTCTCGCCATCCCCGATAAAGGCGATGTGGGCATCTGGATCGGTCAGCAGAAGCTGAAGGGCATCCAGGCGCAAGGCTCCGGCGTACCCGAACAGCCAGGGCCTGATCAGGTCTGGCTGATGGATTGGAACGGCAAGGTGCTCAAGACCTATTCCAGCGCTTCGCAGGTGACCAGCGCGCTGGCAGTCAGCGATACCTCGCTCTATGTCATCGCCAACAACGAGACGGACTATCCGCCGCCTTACACCGGCGTGCACAATCTGGATGTGAAGACCGGCAAGACCCGTTGGGTGAAGCAGATCCCCTTGGGCGGGGGTGGCACCCATGGCGCACAATGGCATGACGGCAAATTGTGGATCATCGCCAACCGGCTCAACTGCATGCTGCGCGTAGATCCCGACGCCTGGACCTGCGATTATGCCATTCGCATTCGCAACGACACGGCGGACACCGTGCGCAGCCATGACATGACCTTTGATGACCAAGGGTTCATCTGGCTTGCCACCGCCAACAGCAGCCGAAGTTATGCGGAGGGCGTGCAAGGCATGTCCAAATACGATCCCAAGACCGGCGAGGTGCTGGAGCAGGTGACTTTGGAGCCGGGTTCCTGCGATCCGCATGGGCTGGGCTATTACAATGGCGCCTTAATCGGCTGCGATGCCGGCCATCATCCCGGCTGGCCGGACAAGGATGGCCCCGGCGCGGGCTGGATCTTTCGGATCGAGCTGAGCTAACGCCAGGCAGGTCCTCCCGATGGGAGCGCTACCGGTTTTGAGCGGACTGTTCAGGCTTCTTTCTCTCCGCGGGCGTCGGACGGCCATTAATCTATTATGGGGTCAGGCCCGAGGCGGCCCCCATGCACAGGGAACAGGGCGTCGAACGAAACCGGGGTGTCGCCGCGTTGTACCTGTTGCGCGATTGTGTATAGTCGAAAAAAAAGCAGATAGGCCGGCAACGGCAAGAACACCAAGGGGGAAATATGCGTACCTTACTCGCCATTGCATTGTCTTCGACATTGCTCGCCTCCGCAGCCCTGGCCGCGGAAACGGGCCCGCTGGCGCCCGGCAAGCCGGCCGGCGTCAAGCAGGCGCAGACGAACAACACCACCTGGGTGCTATTGGGCATCGGCGCGGTGACCGCCATCGCGATCGGCGTGGCATCAAGCTCCAATGGTAGCCCCGTGAATGGACCGCTGAACCAGGCAGTCACAACCACCACGGTTTAGGCCGGCCAGCTTTGCTTCATAAGGGAGCGGCACCGCCGCTCCCTTTTGTTTTTTTGGGCTGCAATCGCCGATATTAAGATCGTGCGGATTCCCGAAATCGGGACCCCAACGGGGAGAAGAGTATGAGCAGTCATCGGTTGCGGCAGCGCTGGGTTCTGACGGCCTGTGCCGCGATTGCCGGCGCCTCCCTTATCTGCGCCAGCCTGGCGGTGGGGCAGGAGGAAAATGCCACCGTCGCCCAGAGTCCGATCATCAGCCCCAACAAGCTTTCTTACCAGATGAAACCGGTCACGGCCGACGTCTCCAACACCGACGAGCAAAGGATCAATGCCGATGCCGACCAAGACAATTGGCGCCTGCATGGCCGGACCTATGACAATCAGCGCTTTTCCCCGCTGACCGAGATCAACGCCTCCAACGTCAAACAACTGAAGCCAGTGGCGCTGATCCAGACGGGCGTGGCCAATGCCATGGAGGCGACGCCGCTGGAGATCAACGGCGTGCTGTTTGTCGAAACCGCGGGCAATGTGGTTCAGGCCTATGATGCCGTGACCGGAGAACAGCTCTGGTCCTATACGCCGGTGCTGGAATTCTCCAGCATGTGCTGCGGTCCCCAGGCGCGCGGCGTGGCGGTGGCCTACGGCAAGGTCTATGTCGCGCAGGTGGATGGCCATGTCGTGGCGCTGGACGCCAAGACGGGCGAAGTGATCTGGAGAACCCGCCGCGAAGACATCCTGCCCCAGCCCTATCACTGGTACACCTTCACCGGCGCGCCTCAGGTCCATAATGGGCTGGTGGTGGTGGGCAATGGCGGCGCGGAATGGCCGACCCGCGGCTTTGTCGAGGCGCTGGATGCCGAGACCGGCAAACTCGTTTGGCGCTTTTACGATACCGCCGGACCCGATGATCCGAACTTCAAAGGTGCCTGGGAGGGTGATTCCTGGAAGATCGGCGGCGGTTCGATGTGGGACGCGGTGGCGGTGGACCCCAAGCGCGACCTGATGATGTTCGCCATCGGCAACCCCAATCCCGACCTGTATGGCGGTTTCCGCAAGGGCAACAATCTCTACACCGTTTCCATGGTCGCGGTGCATGCCAAGACGGGAAAATTGGCCTGGTACTATCAGCAGATTCCCCATGACGTCTGGGATCTGGACTCGGCCGCGCCCACGGTGCTGTTCGATGTGCCGGACTCCAAGGGCAAATTGGTTCCGGCGGCGGCCGAGGCCAACAAGAACGGCCATCTCTATATCGTCAACCGCGACACCGGAAAGTTGATTCGCCGCTCGGATGCCTTCGTTCCGCAGAGCGAGTCGATCATCAAAATGATTCCACCGGATGACACGGCGCGGGTCTATTACCCGGCCAATCATGGCGGCGCGATGTGGCAGCCGCCGGCCTATTCGCCGCTGACCCACTATTTCTACACCATGGCGATCAACGAACCGCATATCTACAAGGTGAAAGTTACCAAGCCCTGGGTACCGGGGACGCCGGAAGTCGGCCAGCAATTCGGCAGTGCCGTCCCCACCGAGGCGGAGCGCAAGGCGCTGGAATCCCAGATGATTCCGAATTCCGGCAATTTGTCGGCGATCGACGTCCATACCGGCAAGATCGCCTGGCAATATCCCAGCGATCACCTGATGTTCGGCGGTGTGCTGGCCACTGCAAGCAACCTCGTATTTGCGGGCGAAGTGAACGGTAACATCATGGCCTTTGACGCCAAGAGCGGCGAGAAGCTGTGGTCCTATCACATGGGCATCGGGGTCTGCACGCCGCCCATCACCTATCGGGTTAAGGGCGTGCAATATTTGGCTGTTGGCGCCAATGGCTGCCACAGCCAGGAGACCCAAATGAAGAAGGAGGGGCGCCCGGTTTTCGGTGACACACTTGCGATATTTGCCCTTCCACGTTAGGGTCAAGCCCAAGGAAAGTCTCGAAAAATAAGAGACGCCGCACACTTAAGGGGGAACTCATCATGCGTTTCGACATGAATGCAGGCAGCGCGAAGCGTCGCCTTGCGCTGTCCAGCAGCACCGCCGTCCTGGCCATGCTGATCTCGGCGCCCGCCTTCGCGCAGCAAGCCGCGCAAGGCACGGAATCGATCACGGTCTCCTCCTCGCGCATCATGAGCAGCGGCTTCACCGCGCCGACGCCGACCACGGTGATCAATGCCGATGAATTGACCAAGCAGGCCAACACCAATGTCTTCACCACCGTAACCCAGCTCCCGTCGCTGATGGGCAGCACGGGCAGCAGCGTCGGCAATGGCGGCAGCTCCAACGGCGTCAATGGTCTTTCCGCCCTGAACCTTCGTGGCCTCGGCACCCAGCGCAACCTGATCATGATCGATGGCGAGCGCGTGATCCCGACCTCGACCCAAGGTGTGGTCGATATCAGCCAGTTCCCCTCGATGCTGCTGCAACGCGTGGACGTGGTGACGGGCGGCGCTTCGGCCTCCTTCGGTTCCGACGCCGTGTCCGGCATCGTCAACTTCGTCCTCGACAAGAAGTTCGAAGGCTTCAAACTGAACCTGAACGGCGGCATCACCAACTATGCCGACGATCCACAGGCCCAGCTCCAGTTCGCCGCCGGTACGGGGTTCCTGGGCGGCCGCGCCCATATCGAGGTTTCGGGCGAGTTCACTTCCGAAGCCGGCGTCAACAGCGTGGTCGGTCCGCGCCGCTGGTACCAGAATCCCCAGCAGCTGCAGATGTTCAGTGCCGGCCAGTGCCAGCCCAGTGGCTGCCCCACCTCCAACGGCAATACCGTTACCAACGGCACCATGCCGGCCGGCGGCCCGATGTGGTTCAACGTCCTCAACGGCAAGTTCACGCAGTTTTCCTATGGCGGCTTGATCACCCGCGGCCCGCTGATGGGCACCCAGTTTGGCGCCAATGGCACGCCGTCTCCGTTCGATTACGGCTTCGGCGCCAACGGTCTGCCCGCAACGCCGCAACGCAATGCTGGTAACGCCAACGTCAACAATTGCTCGTCCGGCGGCTATTGCCAGGGCGGCGATCTGGCCGGCAACCAGACCGGCTATGCCTCGATGGTGGCGCGGCTGGTGCGCGGCAATGCCTACATGCGCCTGTCCTATGACCTTACCGACCATATCTCGATCTACGGTTCGGCGATCTATAGCGAAGTGGTGACCTGGGACAAGCCGACCCAGTCCTTCTTCAAGTCGGACAACCTGCATATCGGTTGCGACAATCCCTACCTGCCGGCCTCCGTCGCCCAGGCCTGCTTGTCCAACAACGGCCAGACCGCAGCCTATAACAGCCAGTTCACCAGCATTCCTGGTGCTGGTGGCTTTGGTGTTGGTGGCATTGTGGGGCCAGGGGGATACGCGCCCGTGGCAAATGTTGAAGCAGGTATTACGAACCCATCGCCTCTTACGCTTGGCGCAATCGGCGCTGCTGGCTCTCCGGTTCAAAACGGATTCATCAACGGCTTCACCGCCGGCCAGATGAACTATGGCGTCCAGAATTCGGTCCTGCAGAATGTCGAAAACTACAACAACCGCACCATGCGCCGCTTTGTGCTGGGCGCGGAGGGCGATTTCAACCTGTTCGACATCGACTGGACCTTCAAGTTGTATGGCCAGCATGGCGAGGTCAACTATCACAATACCCTGGAAAACATCCTGGTCACGCCCTTTTACGACGCGGCAATCGATGCGGTGCAGGTTACGGCTGGCAACCAGGCGTCCTTCCCGGGCGTGCCTCAGGGCAGTGTCGTCTGCCGCTCCGTCGCCGCGCGTTCGGTGGGTTGCGTGCCCTTGAACATCATCGGCACCACCGGCGCCTCGCCGGCGGCCCGCAGTTTTGTCCAGGGCATCAATCAGGATGGCAGCAATCCTGGCGCCAATGGCCGCTTCCCCTGGGCGATTACCGACACGCGCCAGGAAGTCCTCGACTACGGCATGTCGGGCGACGTGTTCGAGAATTGGGCCGGCAAGGTTTCCGTCGCAACCGGCTTCCAGTATCGCGAGGAAGCTTTGACCACGAGGACCGACTGCGCCTCGCGCGGCAATTGCGCCAACGAGGTCTTTGGCGGTACGTTGTACGGCCCGGCGGGTAATCCGCTGCTGAATCCCGCCAGTGTCAACGTCAATGGACAGACGTTCCCGGGCTTCCCAAATTGGTATGCCGGTAACTTCCAGCCGGCGCGCGGCGTCTTCCATGAATGGGAAACCTTCCTGGAAACCAATATTCCGTTGCTCGACACTCCGGAATGGGGCCGGATCAATGCCAATCTGGCCGGCCGTTACACCCACTACACCACCTCGGGCGATGTCGAGACCTGGAAGGTGGCCGCCGTTTGGGACACGCCGCTGGACGGCTTGCGCCTGCGCGCCCTGCAGTCGCGCGACGTGCGCGCCCCCAACCTGGCGGAACTGTTTGGCGGCGCCCGCGTCAACAATGGTTCGGTGACCGATGATTTCAACCTGAATGGTGGCGCCCCGAACCAGTCCATCAGCCCGCTGCCTAATCCCATCGTGGCCAATCCCGCCTTGAAGCCGGAAAAGGGCCAGACCACGGAACTGGGACTGGTATGGTCGCCATCCTATATTCCTGGCCTCAACCTTTCCGCCACCTATTGGCGCGTGGGCATCAAGGGGCAAATCGTCAACCTCGGCCAGCAGGATGGCATGAATCTCTGTTTCGGCACCAATGGTACGAATGGCGACCCCGTGCAGTGTTCCTACTTCTTCACGCCCGTAAACGGTGTGAACACGCCCTGGGCAGCAAACGGCGTGATCAATGTCGCCCTTACGACGACACGGCCGACTGTGCAGATCTCGCCGTTCCTCAATCTCGCCCAGGTTGTCACCGATGGCTTTGATTACGAAGCGAGTTATCGTTTCGCCATGGATGACGCCATCGACTGGGGCATGGGCGGCGACATGACCATCCGCCTCTTGGCCACCAATGTGAGCAAGTTCATCACCAACCCTGGAATCAAGGGCGCCGCCATCGCGGAATCGGCGGGCACCAACGCCGGCAATGTCCCGCACTGGAAGATCTTCTTCAACCAGGGTTATGACACCGACAATTGGGGTCTGTTCGTCAATGAGCGCTGGTTCAGCGAAGGCGTGGTCAGCCGCCTCTGGGTGGCCTGCACCTCCGCCTGTCCCGCGCCGGTGGATGCCAACCATCCTACCGTCTCCAGCAACTACATGCCGGGCGAGCTCTATTTCGATATCGGCGGCCATTTTGATCTGAGCGCGCATGCGCAGCTCTACTTCAAGGTCGACAATGTCACCAACCAGAATCCCGGCAACGCCTACTCGTTCGGACCGTCCAATCAGTCGCCGTCGCTGAATCCGGCGCTGTACGACGTTCTGGGCCGGTTCTATCACATCGGCTTCCGCATCAATAACTAGGCGAGTGCTGAAAGACCCGTGGCGGCTGTCCAAAAGACAGCCGCCACTTTCATTTCCGCTCGCACGCAGTGAGGCATCGTGCCCAGGGTCGCAGTTCCCGGCCTGACACTGCATACCGAACAGGCCGGGCAGGGGGCGCCCTTGCTGCTGATCCCGGGTGCTCTGGGCACGGGGGCAGGCGATTTTGCTGGGCAGATCGATTGGTTTGCGGCGCGCGGCTTTGCCGTGATCGCGCCCGATCCGCGCGGCTATGGCAAATCCCGGCCGCCGGAACGCGACTATCCCTTGGACTTCTACCAGCGCGATGCCGCCGACATGTTCGCACTGATGTCCACCCTGGGGCATGTGCGATTCAGCATCATGGGCTGGAGCGACGGCGCCAACATTGGCACTATCATGGCGGCTGAGAGGCCCGAGCGCGTGGAGAGGCTGGTGATGTTCGGGGGCCAATCCTT
>DATHLY010000147.1:0-4970 GCA_035487655.1 Rhizomicrobium sp.
CGCCGAACAGGCGCACCGTTTTGCCCGCGGCGAGAAACTGCTAAACATCATACAGGGCGAGTATTAAGAGCAATCTGGATGAGCATCGAACAGGACAAGATCGACCTGACTTGCGTCCTGCGTTCCGCTGCTGAGATGGGCATGCACGAGGGCGTGTGCAATCATTTCAGCTATGCAGTGGATGAGCGGACATTTCTGATCAATCCGCAAGGCGTTCACTGGCTGGAATTGGTGCCGTCCGACATTGTGACGGTGGACGCGGCCGGAAACCGCATCGCCGGCAATCGCGCGGTCGAACCCACGGCGTTTTTCATTCATAGCCGCATTCATCGCGCCAAGCCGTCAGCCCGCTGCATCATGCACGCCCATATGCCCTATGCGACGGCATTGAGTCTCCTTGCCAACGGGCGGTTGGAGTGGTGCAGCCAGAATGCCCTGCGCTTCCATGGGCGCACCGCCTATGACCCTGTCTATAATGGCTTGGCCCTGGATGATGCGGAAGGCGACCGCATCTGCGCCGCCCTGACCAAGGCCGATGTGCTGTTCATGGCCAATCATGGCGTCCTGGTCTGCGGCGATAGCATCGCCAATGTGTTCGACGATCTTTACTACCTGGAGCGCGCCGCGATGGTGCAGGTCTTGGCGCAATCGACGGGCGGCAAGCTCAAGATCGTGCCCGACGATGTGGCGGCCCAGACCGCGCGCCAGCATGCGCAGGAGCGCCAGCAATCGGCGTTGCACCTGGAAGCCCTCAAGCGGCGGCTGGACATGGCCGATCCGGGCTGGTCGCGGAGATAGGAAAGGGCCTTTAATTCAGGGCCTTTTTCTTTATCATGCCAAGACAGGGCGGCCCTTCACAACAATAAGGACTTCGCGTGGCTGACAGGCTTCTTTCGATTTTTCCCACCACCATTCTGCAGCGCCGCCTGGAAGGCATGGAAGAGGCCAACCGCCAATTGGAAGCCTTGGTGACGGGGATTGCGGCAAGCGAGCCCAATTCCACCACCGGTACCACCACCGAGGGCGGCTTTCAGACCAAGGAGGATCTGTTTCAGCGTGAAAATCCCGGCATAGCGGCGCTGAAGCCCCATATCTTCAGTGCCATGCAGGATTATGCGGGGCTCGTCGTCCGCCAGGAACTGACTCGTCCGCCGCAAAAAGTTGACTTCGTGCTCTGGGGTTGGGCGGTGATTTACAAGTCGGGACATAGCCAAGGGTTGCATGTTCATCCCAGCGCCAATGTCAGCGGCGTCTATTATGTCAGCGCGCCGCCGGCGACGCTGGAACCGGGCGATCAAGGAAAGATCTCCTTCTACGACCCAAGGCCGCGCGCCACCATGGCTCAACTTCCCTTCCAGGCGACGCGCCATCGCATCGCGCCGGTGCCCGGCGACATGTACCTGTTTCCATCCTGGCTGGAGCATTCGGTCTCGGCTTTCCAAGGCGAGGGAACGCGCATCTGCATCGCCTTCAATGGCAAGCTGATCCTGGAATGATGCGCGATCGCGCACGCCCATGAGCAACGCCGACAAGGTCGAGAAGCTGCGTGCCAAAGCAAAGGCGCTGCACGGGGCTTGGCAGCTGGACGAGGCAGAACTTCTTTACCGCCGTATCCTGGAACTGCATCGCACTGATCTTGAGGCGCGTCACATGATCGCCGTGCTGCGGCTACAGCAGGGCCGCGTCGCCGAGGCGCTGGAGATGTTCGAGCCCCTGGCTGCCGAGGCGCCCGGCGATGCCGACATTCGCGCCCATCGCGGCCAGGCCCTGAAGGAATTGGGACGCCGCGACGAAGCCCTGGCCGACTTTGATCATGCTTTGGCGCTGAAACCCAGCAATGTATTGCCACTGCTGTATCGCGGCAATCTGTTGAGAGAGGCGGGACTGTTTGCCCAGGCGCTGGAAAGTTACGACCGTCTGCTGCTGGTCGCGCCCGGCTATGATGAAGCGTGGTTCTGCCGCGGCAGCACCTTGTGGCTGATGGATAGGTTTGAGGATGCCCTGGCCAGTTATGCCAAGGCGCTGGAACGCAATCCCGGCCGCTTCAGCGCTGCGTTCAACAGCGGTAACGTCCTGCTCATGCTGGAACGTTATGACGAAGCCTTTGCCGCCTTTGAAAAGGCGCGGGCCTTGGCGCCCGATCATCTCTATGTGCTCGGCGGCCTGGCCAGCGCCGTGCAAGGCGGTTGCGATCTGCTGCGCTGGCCGAAATATCAGGCTCAGGCGGTCAAGGCGGTGCGCGACCAAAGCAAGGTGATCGCACCGCTCGTTTATTTACCCTTCTGCGATGATGGCGCGCTGCGGCGGCGCTGCAGCGAGCGGTTTGTCGCCGACCGAGTGCCAATACTGGGACCGCCGCTCTGGAACGGCAGGCATTATAGTCATGACCGTATTCGCATCGCCTATCTGTCGGCCGATTTTCGCCAACATGCAACCGCCGACTTGATCGCGGGTCTGATCGAGCGCCATGACCGCAGGCGCTTCGAGGTAAGTGCTTTCTCCTTCAGCCGCGACGACGGCAGCGCCATGCGGGAGCGGCTGATCCGGGGATTTGATCGTTTTGAAGATGTACGCGTCCGGAGCGACGCCGAGGTGGCGCGGCTGCTCAGGGACGGCGAGTTCGATATTGCGGTGGATCTCAAGGGCCACACCGAAGGCTCCCGGCCGGGAATTCTTGCGCATCGCCCCTGTCCGGTGCAGGTGAGCTACCTGGGTTATCCCGGTACCATCGGCGCGCCCTGGCTGGACTATATCCTGGCCGATGCCCGGGTCCTGCCACTGGAACAACAAATTCATTACAGCGAGAAGATCGTTCATCTGCCGCATTGCTACCAGGTCAATGATTCCACCCGCGCAATTGGCGAAACACCCACGCGCGCCGAAGCGGGGCTGCCTGACGACGTGTTTGTTTTTTGCTGCTTCAATGCCCCCTGGAAGCTCACGCCGGCGATGTTCGATGTCTGGATGCGGTTGCTCAAGGCGGTGCCGGCAAGTGTGCTGTGGTTGCTGGATGACAATGCTACCGCAAGACGCAATCTTGCATCTGCGGCCGTGGCGCAAGGTGTCGATCCCGGCCGGTTGATCTTTGCGCCGCGCATCCCGTCTGCAGCGCATCTGGCACGCCACAGGCTGGCCGATCTGTTCCTGGACACGCTGCCCTACAATGCACACACCACCGCCAGCGATGCCTTGTGGGCTGGTCTTCCTGTTCTCACCTGTCTGGGGACTCAATTCGATGGCCGCGTCGCGGCGAGCCTGTTGGAAACGGTGGGACTGCCTGAGCTCGTGACGCGCAGCATGGAAGAATATGAGGCCTTGGCCCTGGCCCTGGC
Organism: Rhizomicrobium sp.; assembly: GCA_035487655.1. Lineage (GTDB taxonomy): Bacteria > Pseudomonadota > Alphaproteobacteria > Micropepsales > Micropepsaceae > Rhizomicrobium. The sequence continues at coordinate 3,333 of DATHLY010000147.1, forward strand.
GCGCGATCCGCATCGGCTGGGGAGCCTGCGCGCGCGGCTTGAGGAAACGGTCCCGACCAGCCCGCTTTATGATACAGATGGGTTCCGGCGGTCTCTGGAAGCCGCCTATCGGCGCATGGTGGAAATTTCGCGCGCGGGCCGCGCGCCGGAAAGCTTTGCAGTGCCGGGCTAATGCTCTTGTTGCCCTGGCGCAGGCTTTTTGTTTCAATCCGGTGGCGGCGGCCAAGAACCGCATTAAGGGGTAGGCGTATGCGTCATCTTTGGTGGCTTTGGGTGCCTTTGGTCGCAATTCTGGCGCCCACGGCCGAGGCGCGGCCTCGCGATGACGCCTTGTCGGGTGCCTTTCGCTGCGCGGTCATCGCCGATTCCAGGGCATGGCTGGATTGCTATTACGGCGCTGCCCAGCCGGTGCGCGCTTCTCTTGGGATGCAGCCGGCGCTGGCGGCCCAGGTCAAGCTTTCGGCCTCACCGCCGGCCGGTGGCCAGCCCCGGGATGAAGCGGTACGCGATGAAGTGATGTCGACGGCGGCCAATTGCATTCGCGTGGCGGGCGAGCGGCCATGGCTGGACTGCTACTATGCCGCCGCCCAGCCGATGCGCGTGCAACTCGGTCTTGCGGCGCCCCAGACATTGCCCAAGCCCCTGCCTGCGCCCGTATTTGCACCCCAACTGGCCACCGCAGCACCTGCCGCGGCTCCACGAACCCCCTCCGGCCCGCCGCCCATGCCGCGCAACACCGGTCTGTTCAATGGCTTTTTCAACGACGTCAAACCGATCGTGCGCAGCATGCCGATGCGATCCTTCGACTTCGATAAGAGTGGCGCCTTTACCGTCACGCTGATTGACGGCCAGGTTTGGAAACAAGCGCCGGAAGACGAGGTCTATCACCCCGCGCACTGGCGTAAACCGGCGTCCGAGATGCTGGTCACGATCGCGCCGGGCGTCATGCACACCTTCAACCTGAAGGTGGAGGGCGAAAGCTATACCTACAAGGCGCGCCGAATCCGGTAACGTTTATTTGTTGACCCCCATCCGTCACAGCTCATGTCGGCGTTCCACCGACACTTCGCTGTGACACCTTCCCCCTTCTTGTGCTTCGCACTAAGGGGGAAGAACGCTAGTGGATGCTTCTGGTCGCCCGGCGGAATGCCGGGCTCGAGAATGCCTTATTCTTAAACCTTGACGCGCGGATCGCGCTTGGCGAGGCGTGCCAGCAAATAGTCGACTTCGGCGCGGGTTTCGGCAGAGAAAACGGGTGCCGGCTTGCGAATGGTCGCCGTGCCCAGAATCCCTCGGCGCATCAGCACATATTTGCGCACCGCCAATCCAACGCCGGGCTGATGATCGTAGCGCAGCAGGGGCAGATGGACGTCGAACAGATCATGAGCGGCGTCGCGCTCCCCTGCCTTGCTCAGCTTGACCGCCTCCACCAGCATGTCGGGGAAGGCGTAGCCGGTATTGGCGCCATCCACGCCACGGTCCAGTTCGAAATCGAAGAAAAGGCCGTTGTTTCCCACCAGGATTGAGATTTTGCGCATCGAGCCGTCTTTTTCCCAGCCGCGCAGGGCGGTGATCTTGTCCAGGCCCGGCCAATCCTCATGTTTGAGAATGACCAGCGACGGGTGCTCCATCACCACG
>DATHLY010000148.1:0-5967 GCA_035487655.1 Rhizomicrobium sp.
CTGGCTCCCCGCTCGATCCGCGCGCCCGGGGGACCAACACGCTGATCCGCAATGGCGCGACTCTGGTTCAGGGCGTTGAAGATATATTGGAAGTCTTGCGCCCCATGCTGGCTTCCGGCTTTCGGGAGCCCGATCCCGATCAAGACGGGACCTCCTCAACCGGGTTGGAGGCCGAGGCCGACCGCATCCGGATGGCAGTGGAAGAGGCACTGGGTCCCGCACCGGTGGAGATCGACGAACTGATCCGCCAGTTACGGGCGCCCACGGGCGCGGTATTGACGGTGATCCTGGAGCTGGAATTGGCCGGGCGCTGCATCCGGCAGCCGGGGAATCGGGTGTGCTGGCGCTGAAATCCGCTTAGACTTCTCCCATAACAATAATGACTGGGAGGATTTTTATGGCTGACACCGCAAATCCCGCGCCCTTGGGGTTGATGGGCTTTGGGCTTACCACGGTTCTTCTAAGCAGCATCAATGCGGGCCTGTTGCCCGCGGCCGGCGAGGCGGTGGTGATCCCGCTGGCCATGGCCTTCGGCGGCACGGCGCAGATCATCGCGGGCATCATGGAATTCAAGACCGGCAATGTCTTCGGCGCCACCGCCTTCACCAGCTATGGCGCCTTCTGGTGGTGGTTCGCGCTGCTGATCCTGCTGGGCGGCAACCATGTCCTGGACTTGTCGGCGGCCGGCAGCACCATCGGGGTCTGCCTTATCCTGTGGGGTGTGTTCACCCTGGGACTGTGGGTCTCGACCTTCCGCCTGTCGCGGCTGTTGTTCGCCATCTTCCTGACGCTGTGGCTCGCCTTCTTCCTGTTGGGCGGCGGCGCGGTCCTGGCCAATCCCACCCTGCATCTTCTGGGCGGCTGGGTCGGTCTGATCTGTGGCGGCCTGGCCATGTATGGCAGCTTTGCCCTGGTCGCCAACGCCACCTTCGGCCGGGAAGTGGCACCAGTAGGAAATCGCTAGCTCGACCCGCAAGGAACTTTGGTATCTTAAAAGGACCGATTCGGCTGACCAATCAGCCGGATAACAGCCGATTGCCTGGCCGGAGCGCGGCTCTGCGCCGCGCGGGCATCACTATTTTGTAAGGATTGGACGCTTAACCATAGGAACGGCGCCAAAGATATACAACCCATGGTTACAATTTATGGGATTTTCAACGGATATTACAATCACAGGTTACGCCCACCAGGTCCGGCTGGCGTTGACAGGGGGGCGCGGCTTCGACCAGTGTCCCGCCCCGCTTGCCGGACGACCCAACCCCCAACCCTTGCAGATCGCCCCAGCGACCCCAGATAAGCCCCCTCTCACCCCCAGTTAGGTTCCATTTCCTAAATGAATGTCCTGATCGTCGAGTCCCCCGGCAAGGTCAAAGCCATCAATAAGTATCTGGGCAGCAATTATAAGGTGCTGGCCAGCTTCGGGCATATCCGCGACCTGCCGTCCAAGGACGGCTCGGTCAAGCCGGACGACGACTTCTCCATGACCTGGGACGTGAACGCCCGCGCCGCATCGAAGATCAAGGACATCGCCCAGGCCGTCAAAGGGGCCGACAAGCTGATCCTGGCCACCGACCCGGATCGCGAGGGCGAGGCCATCTCCTGGCACATCCTGGAAGTGCTCAAGGAAAAGAAGCTGCTCAAGGATCTGCCGGTGGAGCGGGTGGCGTTCAACGCCATCACCAAGTCCGCCGTGATGGAGGCCATCCAGCATCCCCGCAAGATCAACAAGGAGCTGGTGGAAGCCTATCTCGCCCGGCGCGCCCTGGACTATCTGGTGGGCTTCACGCTTTCACCGGTGTTGTGGCGCAAGCTGCCGGGCGCGCGGTCCGCCGGCCGGGTGCAAAGCGTGGCGCTGCGCTTGATCGTGGAGCGCGAACAGGAAATCGAAGCCTTCAAGCCTCAGGAATATTGGAGCATCGATGCCGATCTGGCGGCCCAGGCGGGGAATTTCACAGCCCGGCTGGTTCAGCTTGACGGCAAGAAGATCGAGAAACTCACCCTGGGCAACCAGGGCGATGCGGACCGCGCCGTCGCGGCGATCAACGCCCAGAAATTCTCCGTCGGCAGCGCCGAGTCCAAGCCGGTCAAGCGCAATCCCTCCCCGCCGTTCAAGACCTCGACCCTGCAACAGGAAGCCAGCCGCAAGCTGGGCTTCAATGCCAAGCGCACTATGCAGGTCGCGCAAGCATTGTACGAAGGCGCCGACATCGAGGGCGAAACTGTCGGCCTGATCACCTATATGCGTACCGACGGCGTCACCATGGTGCCGGAAGCCATCAACGAAGCCCGCCAGGTGATCGGCAAGAAGTACGGCGCGCGCTATGTGCCCTCTTCCGCCCGGGTCTATACCAACAACAACACTACGGCCCAGGAAGCCCATGAAGCGGTGCGCCCCACCAGCTTCGTCCGCACGCCAAACGAGGTGGCACGCTATCTCAATGCCGACGCCGCCAAGCTTTATGAGCTGATCTGGAAACGCGCCGTCGCCAGCCAGATGGAGTCGGCGGAACAGGAACGCACCACCGTGGATGTCCTGTCGGCCGACAAGAAGATCGTGCTGCGCGCCACCGGCACTGTCACCCTGTTCGACGGCTTCCTGACGCTTTATCTCGAAGGCCAGGATGACGAGGCCGATGAGGACGGCTCGCGCCTGCCCAAGCTGGCCGCCGGCGACGCCACCAAGGTCGACAAGCTCAATCCGGCGCAGCATTTCACTGAGCCGCCGCCGCGCTATTCCGAAGCCAGCCTGGTCAAGAAGCTGGAAGAGTTGGGCATCGGCCGCCCCTCCACCTATGCCTCGATCATCTCCACCCTCCGGGACCGCGCCTATGTGCGCATGGACCGCCAGCGCTTCATTCCCGAAGACAAGGGACAGCTGGTCACCACCTTCCTGAACAGCTTCTTCCACCGTTACGTGGCCTACGATTTCACCGCAGACCTGGAAGAGAAGCTGGACGAAGTCTCCGACGGCAAGCTGGACTGGAAGCAGCTGTTGCGCGACTTCTGGAAGGACTTTTCCGCCGCCGTGGGCGAGACTAAGGACCTGAAGATTTCCCAGGTCATCGACGAGCTCGATCATGTCCTGGGCCCTCACATCTTCCTGCACGGTGAGGACGGGGCGGATCCGCGCAAATGCCCGTCCTGCGAGAATGGGCGGCTGAATCTGAAGCTCGGCCGTTTCGGCGCCTTTGTCGGCTGCTCCAACTATCCGGAGTGCAAATTCACCCGCCAGTTGGGCGCCAAGCCGGGCGAAGGCGACGCCGGGCCGGTGGAAATTGGGCTTTACCCCGACACCGACCAGATGATCACCCTGCGCACCGGACGCTTTGGTCCCTATGTGCAGCTGGGCGACGGCGACAAGCCCAAGCGCAGCGGCATTCCGCGGGGCACCGACAAGAGCGACGTGGACCTGGAAATGGCGGTCAAGCTGCTGTCGCTGCCGCGCGAGGTGGGGCCGCATCCGGAAGACGGCAAGACGATCACCGCAAATTTCGGCCGCTTCGGGCCTTATGTGGCCCATAACGGCATCTATGCTTCGCTGGAGTCTCCGGAGGACGTGTTCGAGATCGGATTGAACCGTGCCATCACCTTGCTGGCCGAGAAAAAGGCCAAGGGGCCGGGCCGGCGTGGCGCGCAGACCCTCAAGGATTTGGGCGCGGCTCCCGACGGCAAAGCCATCAAGGTGCTGAAAGGAAAATTCGGCCCCTATGTCAGCGACGGCCAGACCAACGCCACGTTGCCCGAGGGCACCGAGCCCGAAGCTGTGAGTTTGGAACAGGCGCTGGCGCTGATCGCCACACGCCTCGCCAATGGCGGCAAGAAGAATAAGGCCAAACCCGCGCCCAAAGCCAAAAACGAGAAAAAAGCCAAAGCCGAAAAGCCGGCCGAAAAGAAACCTGAAAAAACCAATGGCGCGGAAAAAAAGACCGCTGCCAAGAAGACAATCACAAACAAGAAGAAAGCTGCCAAGGCCAAGGCGACACCAAAATCGCCGGCCAAGCCGCAAGGCAAATCAAAGGCCAAAATGCCCGAGATGGCAGGCGAATAGAGAAATTGAAGAAAGACAAACGACCCCACAACACGCCCGCCTTGGATAAGGCGCGCGTGCTCGAACTGCTGGCGCAAGGCGCAAACAAGCGCGACCTGGCCAGGAAACTGGGCCTTAAAGGTTCCGACCGCATTCTGCTCAAGCGCATCCTCAAGGACTTGCAGGCCGAAGGCGTCCTTGAAGGCTCTGCCCGCAAGGGCTTCACCAAGCGTGGCGAACTGCCGGAAACCGGCCTGATCGAAGTCACCGGCTTGGATAATGATGGCGAGATGCTGGCGCGTCCCCTGAATTGGGAAAGCAATGAAAACCCGCCGCTGATCTATGTAATGCCGCCAAAAGACGGCGCGGCGCCCGGTATGAGTGACCGGTTTCTAGCCCGACTCGAACGACATGGCGAGAATTACGAAGCTCGCATCATCCGCCGGCTGGAGCGCGAATCGCCGACGCGTCTGATCGGCGTGTTGCGCAATGCCCCTGCCACCGGCTGGCGGTTGGTGCCGATCGACAAAAAGGCGCGCACCGAATATGCGCTGGACAAAGCCGATCTCGGCGGCGCCAAGCATAATGAGCTGGTCACCGCCGAACCCAAGCCGGGCCGTATCGCGGGATTTGGCCGGGTGAAGGTGACCGAGCGCATTGGCAGCATGGATTCACCCAAGACCATCAGCCTGATCGCCATTCACGACCATGGCATCCCGGTCGAATTCCCCAAACCGGTGATCGAGGAAGCCAAGGCGGCCAAACCGGTCGACCCGCGCGGGCGCACCGACCTGCGCGCCATTCCGCTCGTAACAATCGATCCACCGGATGCGCGCGATCATGACGATGCGATATGGGCGGGACCCGATGAGGATGGCGGCAATCCCGGCGGTCATGTCGTGCTGGTCGCCATCGCCGATGTCTCTTATTACGTCACGCCGGGCTCGGCTCTGGACAAGGAGGCGCTCAAGCGCGGCAACAGCACCTATTTCCCCGATCGGGTGGTGCCGATGCTGCCGGAGGAGCTTTCCGCCGATCTCTGCTCCTTGAAGGAAGGCGTGGACCGGCCATGCCTGGTGGCGCGCATGGTGTTCGACCGCCATGGCCGCAAGAAGAGTCATGTTTTCCAGCGTGCGGTGATGCGGTCAGCGGCCCGGCTGACCTATGCCCAAGCCCAGGCCGCCTTTGACGGCAAGCCCGATGCGCAGATGAACGCCATCGTCCGCAAGGCGCTGGCGGATGTCTTGGAGGCCTATCGATCACTCACCATCGCGCGCAACCTGCGTGATCCGCTCAATCTCGACCTGCCCGAACGGCGCGTGATGCTGGGTCCGGACGGCAAGGTCTCCTCCATCGCCTTCCGGGAGCGGCTGGAATCCATGAAGCTGATCGAGGAGTTCATGGTGCTGGCCAATGTCGCCGCCGCCGAGGCGCTGGAAAAAGCCAGGACGCCATTGATCTATCGGGTGCATGACACGCCGTCGAAGGAAAAGCTCTATGCCTTTTCCGACTTCCTGCGCACCCTCAATATCAGCTTCGCCAAGGGCCAGGTGATCCAGCCAGGCACCTTCAACCGCATCCTCGGCGCCTCCAAGGGCAAGCCGCACGAAGCGGTGATGAATGACGTGGTGCTGCGGTCCCAGGCGCAAGCCATCTACGATCCTGCCAATATCGGTCATTTCGGATTGAACCTGGCCAAATACGCCCACTTCACCTCGCCCATCCGCCGCTATGCCGACCTGATCGTGCACCGCGCCCTGATCCGCGGCCTCAAACTCGGCGGCGATAACGGCCTGACCGACCGCGAGATCAAGACCCTTCCGGAAATCGCCCAGGCCATTTCCCTGACCGAGCGCAAGGCGATGGCGGCAGAACGCGATTCCACCGACCGCTATGTCGCCGCCTATATGCAGGCCCATGTCGGCGTCACCTTTGAAGGG
>DATHLY010000149.1:0-2029 GCA_035487655.1 Rhizomicrobium sp.
CCGCGATCTGCGGGTTTCCGTGCCGCTGAAATATACCGGCGAGGCTTTTTCCTCGCCCATCGGACCCTTGAAGCAGCATGCGCCCGCCAACGGCATCATCATCCGCCATGGGTATATCGTGGCGGAATGGGGTCACACCCATGACGTGGACATGACCTTCTCGGTCACCAAGACATTTCTGTCTTCGGTGGCGGGCGTGGCTTTCGACAAGGGCATGATCAAGAACATCAACGACCGGGTCATCGATTATGTGCGGCCCAGCCCGGATTTCATGCTGCCGCACAACCAGCCCATCACCTGGAACGACATGCTGCGCCAGCAATCGGGCTGGATCGGCACCATGTGGGGCAAGCCCTGGTGGGCGGACCGGCCTGAAAATGGAAAACCCTGGAGCGAGCTGGCCAAGGGGCCGCCGCCGGTGGGCACGGCCTGGAAATACAATGACGTGCGGGTGAACGCGCTGGCCCTGGCGCTGACCCATCTGTGGAAGCGGCCGCTGCCGGAAGTCCTGAAGCAATATGTTGCCGATCCCATTGGCATGTCGGATCAATGGCATTGGGAAGGCTATGACAATAGCTGGACCGAAGTGGACGGCAGGCGCATCCATGTGGTGAGCGGCGGCGGCCATTGGGGCGGCGGCATGTTCATATCCGCCCGCGACCAAGGGCGGCTGGGGCTGTTGGGCCTCAACAAGGGCAAGTGGGACGGCAAGACCATCCTGTCCGACAAATGGGTGGCGATGGCGCGGACGCCGACCGGACCCAATCCCGGTTACGGGTTCTGCAACTGGTATCTCAACACCGGCAAGAAGCTGTATCCTGCGGCGCGGGAGGACAGCCTTTCCTACAATGGCGACGGCGCAAACATCGTCTTTGTCGACTATCAGCACGACATGGTGGCGGTGGTGCGCTGGATCGACGGCGCCCAGATGAAGGAGTTCGTGCGGCTGTTGATCGAGGCGACGGGAGAGCCGGCGACGTAAAGCGCAATCCGAAAAATCGGAGTCGATTTTCCGGTAAATTGCGCGACAAACTAAGATCCGGAAGCGGCTCCGGCGTCGCGCCAATCCGCAGGCGACGTGCCGATATCGCGTTTAATCTGGAATTGTTCGGCTCATCGAGAACCCTGAATTTTCCAAGGAGATCTAGAATGACCAAGACCTATCAAGGCTCCTGCTTCTGCGGGGCGGTCCAAATCGAGGCCCGCGGCGAACCGGCGGGCATGGGGTACTGCCACTGCGCCTCATGCCGGTCCTGGTCTGCCGGTCCCGTCAATGCCTTCACATTGTGGAAGCCCGAAGAGGTCCATGTGACAGCAGGAGCCGAGCATGTCGCGACATTCAGCAAGACCGCGATGAGCGAGCGGCAATATTGTACCAAATGCGGCGGCCATCTGATGACCAATCACCCGCCCATCGGTCTGATTGACGTCTATGCCGCGACTCTGCCCATGCTGAAATTCGTTCCCGGCGTGCATGTCAACTATGCGCAGACCGTCCTGCCCATGCGTGACGGACTGCCCAAGCTGAAGGACTTTCCCAGCGAGTTGGGTGGCTCAGGCGAAGCGGTGCCGGAATAAGGGAGCCGGCATCGCGATGCCCAAGCACCAATTCAGGCGAGACTGTTCTTGTACAATTGGCCAAGCGCGGTCCAGGCCCGTTCGGCTTCCGCTTCGTTATAGACTTGGCCGCCTTTCACGCACCATCCGTGATTGGCCTGGTAGACCTCAACCGTCGCCGGGCGCTTGGCCGCGGTGAAGGCTGTCTTCAAGTCTTCCTTCACTTGCGGATTTTGCATGTCGTCATTCTGCGCCTGGCAGACCAGATAGCTGGCATTGGTCTTGGCGATCAACAGATGCGGGCTGTTGGGATTCTGTGTCACCAGCCCGTTGCCGCCATGGAAACTGCCGACGGCAGCGATACGGCCGGGCACCGCCGCAGCGGTGCGGAACGACAGAGCGCCGCCCATGCAATAACCCTGGACGCCGGCTTTGCGTGTTTTGTTGGTCTGAGGTTGGGAATCCAAAAAGG